>DASQJK010000070.1:0-16024 GCA_035631095.1 Thermoanaerobaculia bacterium | reverse complement strand
GGGGAGCAGGAGGTCACGCACCCGATCTCCGGCAAGAGCATGGGGCGCTTCTACCAGTACCGCGGACGCGCCGTCGTGCAGAGCGTCGAGGCCCGGGCCGCCACCGTTCGGGTGACGAGCGCGTGCACGGACATACCGATGTCCGCCGTCCTGAAGAAGTTCGAGCCCATTCCGATTCCGCTCGCGCGCCGCACTCCGCCCGCGCAGAATGGAGACGCTCCTTCCGGAAAAGCGAAGGGCCACATCGTCTACACGCGTGATGGCGTCATCGCGCTCGGCACGGGCAACACGGTCATGGTCGACCTCGGCGTGGCGAACGGAGTTCAGCCGGGGGATTTCCTGACGGTCTTCCGCTACTCGACGGGCCGGGAGTACGGAATCGGACCCGTGGGCGCCTACTGGGTCAATCTCCCGCCGCCTGCCGGTGTGTTCATTCCGCGGACCTATCTCGGTGAGGCCGCGGTGCTCACGGTAGGCGACCGGTGGGCCGTCGTCCGGCTCTCGGAAGCGAACCGCCTGATCGAAGTCGGCGATGAAGTGGAGCTGAAGTAGCTCCTTCTCGCTGGCACGAAAAATCTCCGCGCTCCTTTCGAAAATTTTTCCGCGCGCATCACTTGCGCGGAAAAATTCTTTGCTAAGATGCGCGCCTTCTCTCCCTCGGAAAAAAAACTTCGGAGGCGAACGTGAATCTGGACGGACAACTCCAACAGATCATCGACGAGCTCCTCGCGCACGGAATCTCGCTCGATCTCGCCAAGAAAGAATTCGAAAAGAAGTACATCGTCGGCGCAGTCAAGAGGTCTTCGGGAAACCTGGGCCGCGCCGCGTCGTCACTCGGCATTCACCGCAACACACTTCGCAACAAAGTCGGAATCCTCAACATCCGCCTGCCCCGCGAAAAGGGGCGGGTCTCTCCGGACATCATCGCCAAGAAGAAGTGATTTCCGCGCCGCACGCGCGGAAATCATCCTGAGGCGGTGACGCCGAAGGATCTGCTCCAGGCGGTGACGCCGAAGGATCTGTTCCGATCCGCCCCGAGTGTCAGGGCGGGTCCTTCGTCGCTGCGCTCCTCAGGATGACAAGGCGGGAAGGATTACTTCGGCTGGACCGGCGGGGGATTCTTCTCGTCGGCGGACGCGTCCTTGATGGAATCCTTGAAGTTGCGCATGCCCTGGCCGAGTCCCCGTCCGAGCTGCGGCAGCTTGTTCGCTCCGAAGATGATGATCACGATCAGGAGGATGATCAGAAGCTCGGGGACACCCAAGGAACCGAACATAGAGGTTCTCCTTCGAGAGTCTCAGCTTACCAGAGCGGCCAGCCGGGCGTCGTAAAGCGCTCGAAACTCACGGTCTTCGGGGCCATCCCCGAGCAGGCGTCCCACGAGGTCGATCTCCCCGGGCAGATAACGCCGGTACCCCTCGCCCTTCCCCTGCGCCACCGCCCGCGCGAAGGTCCCGCACACCTTCCAGGCCCGCTGGAGAAGAACGCGGCGAAATCGTTCTCGAAACGGCGCCGGGTCGATCTTCCGCGCGCCGACGAACTCTTCGATGGCTCCGTCCGCGAGACCGGGGGTCATCCACTCGAGGGTCGTCCTCTCCCAGAGCAGGGAAGCGAGGTCGTAGGAGTCGGGCCCGGAGCGCAGGTCCTGAAAGTCGATCGCCGCGATCGTCTCTTCGGCCGGAAAGAGGTTGTTGCCGTGAAAGTCACGATGACAAAGGGCGCGAGGGTGCGAAGCGACCTCCGCCGCGAGGGCGTCCGCCCACCTGTCGTGAACGGTCCGCTCCTCGGCGGAGAGCGGCGCGCGAAGGTAGAGGTCGAAGACCGCTTCGCGAGCCAGCTCGAGCTCCCTCCGAAAGAGAGCGGCCTCGAACGGGGCGTTGATCCCCGGATCCGCTGTCTGGGCGAACGCGACGGCGGCACTCGCGGCCCGGCACAGCCAGGACTCCCGGTCGCCGGGAGCGCCCGAGAGCTTCGTTGCGAGGTCGAGCGGGCCGAAGTCTTCCACGAGCTGATTGCCTCGCTGGTCGTCTGCGATCAGGACCGGCACTCTCACGCGGTCGCGGAGCACGGTGCGCGCGGCGGTCCAGCGCCGGCGGGAGTCCGTCTCCTCCTCCGGATAGACGACGCCGAGAACGCTGCGGTTGTCCTTGAGGAACAGCCGGACGTAGCGGCGGCGGCCGACGTCCCCCGGAAGGACTTCGAAGGACACCGGCTCGTGGCGCGTGCGCTCGGCGAGCGCCACGAGGGCGGAGAAGTCTGCGGGGAGTCGAGAGGAGCTCACCGGGGGCCGGAGATTCAGGAACCGGCGGTGACTGTCCCGTCAGCCCTTTGCCTGGGTGAGAAGAATCTTCTTGATCCGTGTCGGTTGATTCGGCAGGTCGCTCGAATTCCGCGGCGCGGAAACGATCTTGTCCACGACGTCCATTCCGGAGACGACCTCGCCGAAGGCCGTGTATTGCCCGTCGAGAAAAGTCGAATCCTTCACGACGATGAAGAACTGCGACGAAGCGGAGTTCGGATCGGCGGACCGCGCCATGGAGACGATCCCCCGCTTGTGCGAGATGTCGTTGAACTCGGACTTGAGCCGGTTCTCCTTGCCGTTGACGACGTTGCCGCCCGTGCCGTACCGGTGCGTCGCGTCTTCGGGTCCCTTCGTGTTCGGGTCGCCGCCCTGGATCATGAAACCGGGGATCACCCGGTGGAAGAACGTGTTGTCGTAGAAGCCCTTCGCCGCGAGATCCACGAAGTTCTCCACGTGCTTCGGCGCCTTGTCATGGAAGAAGTGGATCGTGATGTCACCGGCCTCGGTCTGGAGGGTGGCGAGCGTGTTCGCGTAGTCGCGGGGCGTTGAAGACACGGGCTTTTTCCCCTTTCCTTTACCCTTTGGCTGCGTGGCGGCCAGGAGGGGCAGCGCGCACAGCAGCATCAAGGCGATCGCGGATTTTCTCATCTCGGAAGCTCCTTTTTGGGACGTTCGCGAAGATAACACGCGGGAAGCCCGGAGAATTACCGCGCGAAGGTCCCCTCCGGTAGGATTTCCTCCATGTACTCCGACCTCGCCCGTTCCGTGCTCATCGTCGACGAGGAAGAGCTCGATGCCGAGATCCGCCGGATGCGTGAGCGCTATCCGGAAGCCGGGATCCGCGAGCTCACCGACCGGTTGATCGTGCGAGCCGCGGTCAAGTGCGCCCTGGTCGGAGCGGTGGCCGCGATCCCGGCGAGCTTCATCCCGGTCCTGCCCGTGGCGGCGGACGTGTCGTTCCAGGTGCGGTCCTTGAACGGGCTCGCGCTCGCCGTCGCGCACGCGAACCGCCGCCGCACGACGCCCGTGGACCGCGCGGCGGCCGCCGTGGGCGCTCTCGCCCTCGCGGGAGCGGCGCGCGTCTTCCGACGGGGCTTCCTGCGGGGTGCGAGGCGCTCCCTCGCGAAGAATTCTCCCCGCCTGGTGCCGTTCGCCGGCGCGCTCGCCGGCGCCGCGTCCGGCGCACTCGCGGCGTGGGCGGCCGGCCGAATCGCCCGCGAAGCGTTCGGGTCGCGCCGCCGGTGAGCGCCAGCCGCGCCGTCGTCATCGTCGGCGCCGGCGCGATCGGCTGCTCCCTCGCGCGGGAGCTCGCTGGCCGGGGCGCCTCGGTCACGGTGATCGACCGCGCCGAGCCCGGGTTCGAAGCCTCGGGCGCGGCGGCGGGGCTCATCGCTCCTCAGGCGGAGGGCCTTGCCCCGGGGGCGTTCTTCGATCTCGCCTCGGAGAGCCGCGAGCTCTATCCCGAACTTGCCGCCGAGCTCGCGGAGGAGACAGGGATCGACGTCGGGTGGAGACGCAAGGGCGTTCTCCGATGCGCGCTCTCCGGAGCGGAAGGCGAGCGCTACCGCTGGCAGACCGAAGCCGGCCTTCCTCTGCAGAGCGTGGACCGTGCGGGTATCTCCGAGATTTCCGGAGGAACGGTGACGCCCGAAGCGGCCTCGGGCCTCTTCTTTCCACAGGACGGGGTGGTGGATCCCAGAAAGCTCACGCGTGCTCTGTGGAGGTCCGCGGAAAGGCGCGGGGTGCGATTCCTTCTGGGAACCTTTGCGCGGCGGTTGCGCGTGCACTCGGGCCGGTGTCGCGGCGTCGAGACGGATCGCGGCGTGTTCGAGGCGGACGCCGTCGTCGATGCGACGGGCGCCTGGTCCGCGTTCGATCCGAAAGCTCCGGCGGTGCGCGTCGAACCCGTCCGCGGACAGATCGTGGACCTGCGCCCGGCTGACCCGGCGCCGCGGTGCGTCGTGGAGTCGGAAGAGGTCTACGTGGTGCCTCGAGAGGACGGTTCCGTCCTTCTCGGATCGACGGAGGAACGAGTCGGGTTTCGCAAGGAGGTCACGGCGGCCGCGGTCCGGGACCTCGTCACGGCCGCGTGCCGGCTCGTGCCGTCTCTCGAACGGGCCGGTTTCGCGGGAGCGTGGGCCGGCTTGAGGCCCGGCTCAGCTGACGGTCTGCCCGTTCTCGGCGAGTCGGCCGTCGCCGGTCTTTTTTTCGCCACCGGTCACTTCCGCAATGGCATCCTGCTCGCACCTGTGACGGCCCGGCGGATGGCCGCGGCGGTGGAGGGCGCGGCCGTGCCGGGACTCGAAGCCTTCTCGCCGAAACGCTTCTCGGGGGCGGAGCGGCGGCGCAGGGAGGCCCGGGTGGAAGGACATTTCGGATAGAATCGACACAAGAACGGCCGGGTACTCCCCGCCGACAATGGAGGAAACGGTCCCGGGCTCGCCCGGGCAATCGAAACGATGCGTAACCCTATCTACGCGGGGCTTCGACTCGCCGCGGATGGTCTCTGGTCGCTGACCCGCGCCGTCGACGCACGCTTTCCCCAGAATTCTTTCCAGCCGAAGTGGGCTCCGGCTCCGCTCCTGAAACAGAAGGAGAGGAGCTTCCCGACGTTCGGCTTCCCCCGGGAGACCGACTCGCTCTGTCCGCGCTGCGTCACCGAGGTCCGCACGAAGATCCTGTCCGGAGAGGCCGACTGGAAGGTCCTGGTCGACGGAAACCCGGGGGAGATCAAGGCGCGGATCGTCGAAGAGGACGGGAAGATCCTCATGAAGAAGGATTGTCCCGAGCACGGCCACTTCGAAGACGTCATGTCGACGGACCCGGCCTTTTTCAAGCGGCTCGAGAGCCTCTACCCGGGCCGCGATTTCGTCATCCCGAAGGACGGGCTTCACGAGCACGGGACGTCCTCGATCAAGTACGGCCGCGGCGCCGTACTGACGATCGACCTGACGAACCGCTGCAACATGATGTGCAATCCCTGCTTCATGGACGCGAACCAGGTCGGTTACGTCCACGAGCTCGACTGGGAAGACATCCAGAAGCTCCTCGACGACGCGGTTTCCATCAAGCCGCGGCGCCAGCTCTCCGTGCAGTTCTCGGGCGGCGAGCCGACGATCTCGCCGCACTTCCTCCGCGCGGTGAGCTATGCGCGCGAGGTCGGGTACTTCTCGGTTCAGGCGGCCACCAACGGCATCCGGTTCGCCCAGGAGGAGGGTTTCGCGAAGCAGGCCGCAGAGGCGGGGCTGCGCTTCGTTTACCTGCAGTTCGACGGCGTCGGCAACGAGGCCAACCAGCACCGCAAGGTCGGCAACCTCTTCGACGTCAAGCAGCGCGCGATCGACAACCTCCATGCTGCGGGCGTCGACATCACGCTCGTCACGACGATCGTCAATACGGTCAACGACCACCAGGTCGGCGACATCCTCAAGTTCGCGATCGAGAACATCGACAAGATCAACACGGTCTCTTTTCAGCCCGTTTCCTTCACGGGGCGCGACGAGGAGATCGACGACGAAACGCGGACGAAACAGCGCTACACGCTCTCCCACCTGGCGCACGACGCGAAGAAGCAGGCTGGCATCGGCGAGCCGATGCGTGACTGGTACCCGCTGTCGGCGTCGGGCCCGTTTTCGGACCTGAAGGACCTCCTCGGGGGCCTCGAGGCCGATTGGGGCTCGCTCAAGTGCGGCTGCCACCCTAACTGCGGCATCGGCACGATGCTCCTCGTCGACGAGAAGACGAAGGAGGCCGTTCCGGTGCCCGCGATGATGAACGTGGACGGGCTGCTCTCCGACATCAAGGCGATCACGGACTCCGCTCGCAAGAAGAGCTGGACCGCCCTTCAGACCGCGCTTTCGATCCTCCGCAACCTGCGGCCGGAGGGGATTCCCAAGAGCCTTTCACCCTGGCGCGTCGTCCAGATCATGGACGGCCATACGGGCGGAAAGCTCGGCTTCTCGAAGAAGAAGCGCTACGACTGGCGCGTCTTCTTCATCGGCGGAATGTGGTTCCAGGACCTCTTCAACTACGACTTCCGCCGCACGGAGATGTGCATCATCCCGTACGCGACGCAGATGGGAGAGATCTCCTTCTGCGCGTACAACACGGGAGTCGGCTGGCGAAAGATCATCGAAGAGATGTTCCAGACGGCGTCTCTCGCCGAGTGGTACAAGAAGAACGGCCGCCACGAAGTCTTCGCGCGCGGAAGAAGCGTTCCTCTTCCTGCGCTTCCGGGCCAGTCCGTGCCGAGCCCGCTCGCCGCCCCGCCGCCGGCCGCCATCCCCGGCTCACTGCCGGTGTACGGCGGCGGCGTAGGCAAGTAGTCCGTCGCCTTCACTTCGCTGCTTACTCCTCTCCCCGCGCACGGGGAGAGGCGAGGGTGAGGGGGGATTCCTTACCGTCCCGAGCGTCTTCCGTAGGAAGGGGTGGCAGTCCGCGGGCCCGCGGGTCCGGAAGGTCGGCCCACCGTGACCGCCGGACCGGACGGCCTCGCGGCCGGGCGCGGGGGAGCGGACGACGACGGGCCGCGGTGCGCTGGCGGCGGCGCGTGCCTCGCCGGCTGCATCGCCCGCGCGCGGCGCTCCGCTTTTTCCTTCGCGCGAGCCCGGTCTGACGCCTTGCGGGCCCGGATCTCCGCGATCCGCTCGTGGAGAGGGATCTCCAGGCGCTCGGCCACGACTTTCGTGTAATCGAAGCCCGGGATCATGATCCGCGGCAGTCGCTTGCCGATCGCGCGCTCGATCTGCGCGAGGTCGGTCTGCTCCTCGGGAGAGACGAACGTGAACGCGTCGCCCGTCAGCTCCGCGCGCGCCGTGCGGCCCACCCGGTGGATGTAGTCCTCGGGAACGTGCGGAACGTCGAAGTTGATGACGTGCGAGAGGGCCTCGACGTCGATCCCGCGCGCGGCGATGTCCGTCGCGACGAGAACCTTGAACCGGCCGTCCTTGAAGCCGGCGAGCGCGGCGGTGCGCTGCGCCTGGCTGCGGTTTCCGTGGATCCGCTCGCAGGGGATGCCCTGCTTCGTCAACGAATCCGCCAGACGGTTGGCCCGGTGCTTCGTGCGCGTGAAGACGAGCACGCTGCGAATGTCGCCGCGCTTCAGCAGCTCGACCAAGAGCGGCGCCTTGAGGTGCTGCGGGACCGGGTACACAGCCTGCGTGATGCCGACGGCCGGCGCCGCCGTGCGCTCGAGGTTCACGGTGAACGGGTTGTGGAGCATCTCGCGCGTGAGAGTCACGATCGGCGCGGGCATCGTCGCCGAGAAGAAGAGCGTCTGCCTCTTCGCGGGGAGGTGCTTCAGGACACGCCGGATGTCGGGGAGGAATCCCATGTCGAGCATGCGATCCGCCTCGTCGAGCACGAGGACCTCGAGGGCGTCCAGCCGCGCGTAAGGGAAGCGGAAATGGTCGAGCAGGCGCCCGGGAGTCGCGACGATGATGTCGACGCCGTGGCGGAACGCGTGCTCCTGCGGCCCCATCCCGACGCCGCCGAAGACGGCCGCGGCCGAAAGGGGAGTGTGCACTGCCATCGCGTTCAAGTGCTCCTCGATCTGCGCGGCGAGCTCGCGGGTGGGCGTGACGATCAGCGCGCGCGTCTTGCCGCGCGGCTTGCCCATGAGGCGCGAGAGGATGGGAAGGCCGAAGGCGGCCGTCTTGCCGCTGCCCGTCATGGCGCAGGCGAGGACGTCGCGCCCCTCCATGGCGGCGGGGATCGTGTCCTGCTGGATCGGCGTCGGTCGGGTGAACCCCATCTCCTTGACCCCGCGCAGGAGCTCGGGCTGGAGACCGAATTTCGAAAAAGGCATGAATCTCTACTTTCCGGCACACGCTCGTCGAAAGGAGCGTGCGCTCAACTTCTTCCGGCTGTGTGTTTTCGAACGAAGGATTCGCCGGCGAAAGGCCTACGTTTCCGCGGCAATCTGAACCGGCGGCACGCCCACTGTGACAGAAAACCCCTGGACGCGCAACCGAAGCCCCCGCGGGACCCTAGCGCCGGGCGAAAACCAGCAACTCGCGGCTCGCCGTGATCTCCATCGCACCGACATCCTGCGCGCGTTCTCTTTCGCGATCGCGCGCTCCGCGGTAGGTCGCCGCGAGGAGATCCCGTACCTCGGCGGACTCGTAGCGTGTCCGCCGGCGGATCGTCCGCCTGGCAACCGGTTCGAGATCGCGCGAGAGCTCGGCGAGCGCCGCTGCAGCCCGGTCCTTCCGATCGGCGCGGCCGAGCACCGCTTCCCGCAGCTCGGCGAGGTCGTCTTCACCCGGCACCGCGACGACCGCGCGGCCGCCGGGCCGCAGGAGCCGCCGGAGCTCGCCGCCGTTTCGCCGCGCCGTCACCGACAGGATGAAGTCGAACGCGCCGTCGCCGAACGGGAGCCGCCGGTCCGCGTTGGCGACGATCCATCGGATGCCGGGATACTTCTTCGCGGCGAGCTCGATCGCGTAGACGGAGATGTCGACCCCCGCGGCGTCCATCCGCCGCTGCGCCGACAGCGCTCCGAGGAGGAATCCCTCGCCGCAGCCGAGGTCGAGCACCGCGGGAGACTCCGCTTCGGGTGCCGCACCGTCCAGCACATCGAGCAGCGGCTCGACGAGCCAGGCGTCATGACCCGAGTCGGCGAGGCGCCGGCGGGCCTCGACCGCGCCGCGCGAATCTCCCGGTTCTTTCGAGCGGCGGTCCTGCGGCTGGAGCAGGTTGACGTACCCGCTTCGCGCGACGTCGAAAGAGTGGCCCCGTGAACAGACGAGGATTTTGCGGTCGCCCGACAGCGCCCTCGCACAGCCGCGGACCGGACAGAGGATGGCAGGCATCCGCGGCGAAGACAGGACCGTGTCAGATCCGCAAAATGAGCAGCAGGAACGGAATCGCGATCCCCAGAAGCAGGCAGAACGTCACGACGACCGGGCTCGGCGTGAAGCGATACGCCATCACGATGCCGAGGATCGTCGTCGTGATGAGGGCGATGCACGCGATTCCCGCGAAGAGCTTGAATCCTTCCGAGGGTCGACCTCCCTTGCCGACGGTGGAGTCTCGGTGGACGGAGGAAAGCGTGCGGACGAAAGCCGACGGCGTGTAACTGCCATCCTTCTTCGCGTCGTTCCAGCGATAGATCTGCCACGAACCGCTGAGCGCGAACATGAGCAGCAGCGGGGCGAACACGGTTCCGAGATAGAGGTGGATCCGCCGCAGGAGACGAGGGTTCAAGAGTGACGTCCTTTCGCAGCTGTCAGCTATCGGCTGTCAGCTCTTCCCATCCCACCATTTCGAGAGACGGGCCGCGGGTTCCGAAGGTATGCCGGACAACCTTTCCGCGTAATGCGAGGTGTCGTTGAAGAGGGTCAAACGGGCGCGGGCGGGGTCTTTGAAATCCAGCACGTTCAAGGACGCCGGGCTCTGATCGAGCCGGTCGCGGTAGGTCCTCGCGTCGAATCCGAGCAGCGAGGAAACGAGCAGCCGGATGGTCGCCTTGTGCGACGCGATCAGGACATGTTCCCCGGCATGAGAGGCGACGACGTCGAGAAGCGCGGGCAACGCGCGAGCCGTGACGGAGAGTCCGCTCTCTCCACCCTCGGGTGCGAAGGAAAACGGGTCCGACTCCCATCGCGCGTATTCCTCGGGGTAGAGCCGTTCCACATCGGCCCGCGTTTTCTGCTCCCAGCGGCCGTGGTCGATTTCGCGAAAGCCCTCCCGGGACGCCACGTCCTTGCCATGCGGCTGCGCCAGGATCCGCGCCGTCTCCATCGTCCGCCCCATGGGGCTCGCGTAGAAAGCCGCGATCGGCTCCTCCGCGAGCCTTTTCGCGAGACGCCGGACCTGCTCGCGTCCGGCGTCGGACAGCGGTACGTCGGAGCTGCCGGCGAACCGGTCCTCCGCCGTCAGAACCGTCGCACCGTGGCGGACGAGGTAAACGCGGGTGGTCACCCTTTCACCTTCATCCCTGCTTTCCCCATCAGCTCGCGGAGCCGTTCTCTCTGATCGCCCTGCAGCTCGATCGTTCCCGCGCCCGGGGAGCCTCCGGTCCCGCACGCCTTCTTCCACTCCTTCGCGAGCTTCGAGACGAGCTCCTCGTTGTCCGGAAGCCCGTCGACGACCGTCACGCTCTTGCCCGACGCGCGCTTCTCGAGCCGAAGCTTCGCTACCAGCCTGTCGGGAACTGCTTCCCGTCCCGCCGCCAGGGTGGCCGCGCACCGGCAGTCGGAGGAGGGCCAACCGCAGCGCGGGCACACGCGCCCTTTGTCCGTCGAATACACGACGCGTTCGGTCATCGGTTGGAAGGAACTGGCCCGGCTCGGAGGCGTCGCTCGAGGAACTCGGCCGCGGCGCGGTACGCGCGGACCCAGCTCTCGTTCCGGAGAAAATCGTGGATCTCGTCGGGAAAGACGAGCTGCTCGACTTCGACGCCTCGCGCGCGGAGAGCTTCCGCGAGCGCGACGCTCTCGGTGAAAGGGACGTTCCTGTCGTCGTCGCCGTGGATCAGGAGAATGGGGGAGCGCCAGGTGGAGACGAACGCGAGCGGCGACGACTGGAAGGCGACCCGCGCCGTGTCCGCGCTCTTCGCGGGATCGTACGAGGGCTCGAAGTTGCGGATCACATCGTTCCAGTCGTGGACGCCGTGGAAGTCCACGCCCGCGGCGAAGAGGTTGGAAGCGCGGGCGAGCCCGAGCGCGGTCAGGTACCCGCCGTAGGAGCCTCCCCACAGCCCGATCCGCGCGGGGTCGACGTCGCTTCGGGTACGCAGGTAGAGGCCGGCGCCGACGACGTCCTGGTATTCAGAGGCTCCCGTGGCGCCGTAATCGAGCGCCTCGCGGAACTCCATTCCGTAGCCGATGCCGCTCCGGTAATTGACCGAGAACACCACGAAGCCGCGGCTCGCCAGGTACTGGTTGAACGCGTAGGAATTCCGGTAGTAGTAGTTGTAGTGCCAGCCGAGGAGCATCTGGCGGCGCGATCCCCCGTGGAAAAAGATCGCCGCCGGGTGCGGGCCCTTCCCCGCCGGAAGGAAGAGCTGGCCGTGGATTTTCATCCCGTCCGCCGCCGGAAACAGGACAGGCTGCGGAACGACCAGCGCCGCCTCCGGAAAACGCGCCGCCACCGCTTCGGGCGCGAGGTCGCGAATCCCTCCGGCGTTCTCGTGGATCGCCGGCCGCGGAGGCCGCTGCGCGTCCGAGCGCAGAAACACCACTCCCGCTCCCTCTGCGGCCGGCACGGGCGACCATTCGATCCCCGTCCCGGATGTGAGCGCGGTTGGCTTCGCGCCTCCCGAGGCTCCCACCCGCCACAGGTGGCGGCGGTCGACGTCGTCCTGGTTGGAGGAGTAGAGGACGGACGCGCCATCCCGCGCGAGCGCCACGTGCTCGACGTCGAACTCGCCCGGCGTCAGGAGAACGGCCGCTCCTCCGCCGGTCGGAACGGAGTAGAGGTGCGTCCACCCGTCGCGCTCCCACGGGAAGACGAGGCGGTCGCCGGCAGCCCAGAAGACCTCCTGCCGCGCAACGATCGACCGGAACACGCTGCCGCGGCCCGTCTCGGCACGGAACGTTTCGCGGCCGTTTCCGGATACGGCATCCGCGACCCGGATCGACCACGGCTGCCCTTCGCGGTGAGGGCGAAATCCCTGGACGGACCGGTTCGCCGGAACCCGCAGGAAAGCGACGCGGCGGCCGTCCGGCGACCAGACCGGCGCGTCGTCGCGGTCTACGCCCGGATCGAGGTAGCGGAGGGTCTTCGTGGCCGGCTCGAAAACGCCGACGAAGCTGTGATCGCCGCGCCGCGTGACGAACGCGAGTCGCGAGCCGTCCGGCGACCAGCGCAGGAACGCCGCTTCGCCGCGGCCTTTGAAGAGGAGAGCGGGCTTTTCCGAAGCGCCCGGGTCGAGCGGCGCGGACCAGACCTGCCCTTTGAGGACGTACGCGATGCGCGTCGACGAGACGGCGGGGTCGTGCCCCTCTCCGATGCGTCTGGGTGTGGAGCCCGCCGTCAGCGATACGGCATACACCGCCTGCTCGGCTCCCTCGGCGGCGTGAGACGGATTGGGGATCTCGCCGGCGCGGTTGGCGTCGCCGCCGCGCGTATACACGAGCGTCCGCCCGTCCGGAGAAAATGAAACGTCCCCGATCTCCTGCCCGTCGTCTTCCCGGTAGGCCGTCACCGCCTGCGCTTTCCACGTCGGAGGCTCGGCGACCCACACGTTCCGTACGCCGGAGGCGTCGAAGACCCACGCGACGCCGCCGGCCGTCGACGACACGAGGTCGGAAGGAAACGGCGCGGACAGAACATCTTCGATCGAGAACCCGCCGGAAGCCGGAGTCGCGGCGGGGGCCATCACGGCTGCGAGCAGGACCGCGACTCCCGCCGCGGCGCGACATGTCTTTAGCATCCCGCGGAGTCTAACCGCCGGCGGAGTCCGCTTCAGCCGATGAGCTGCAGGATCGCCGACCCGTAGGCTTCGAGCTTGGCGGGGCCGATGCCCGGCACCTCGGCGAGCGCGGACAGCCCGGAGGGCCGGGCCGAAGCGATCGAGGCAAGCGTCTTGTCGTGAAAGACGACGTAGGCCGGCACGCCGCGGCGGGCCGCTTCGTCCCGCCGCCATTCGCGAAGCCGATCGAGAAGGGCTTCGTCGAGCGGACCCGACGGCGCGGAAACGCTCTTTCCGCGGCGTCTCGCAGGACTTCGTTCGCGAGCCGGTTCGGCGCGGGGCGGCGTGAGCTCGACGGATCCCAGACGGCCCGCCATCACGTCGCGTCCGAGCCTCGTCAGCGACAGTGTCCGGTAGACGTCGTCGGAGGGACGAAGGAGCTCGGCCCCGACGAGGGAGTCGATCCAGCCCTCGACCGCCTTCGCGGTCTCGTTCGAGAGGATCCCCGTCGTCGAAAGCCCGGCGAGCGACTCGGGAAGGTCTTCGACCCTTCCCGTCAGCATCGCGGCGATCTTGCGCTTACCCCACCGTTCGCCGGCTCGCGCGACTCCCGACAGGACCTTTCGCACGAGAAGAATGTCGTCTTCCCCGAGTGCCGCGCGCCGGCCGCAGTTGCCGCAGAACCCGCATCGGGCGGCGGCGTCGCGCTCTCCGAAGTACCTCAGGATAGTGGCGCGGAGACATCCGGTCGCGTCCGCGTAGGCGATCATCCTCTTGAGCTTCGCGCGATCGAGCTCGCGCTTGCGCTCTCGCTGAACCGGGTCGGAGACGGTGCGGCGAAACCGCGGATCCTCCTCCGAGTCCTCACGCTCGATGAAGAACTCTCTGGTCCGCACGTCGGCGTAGTTCCACAGCAGCGTCGCGTCCGCCCGCCGGCCGTCCCGGCCGCCTCGACCGATCTCCTGGTAGTAGGCCTCGAGCGAGCCCGGAATCTCGAAGTGCACGACGGCCTCGATGTCGGGCCGGTCGATCCCCATGCCGAACGCGTTGGTCGCGCAGACGACCTGGAGGCGGCCGGCCGCGAAGGCATCCTGGATGCGCGTGCGGGCGCGCTCGTCGAGGCCGGCGTGATACGCCTCGGCCGCGAGCCCGGCGTCGGACAGCGCTTCCGCCGCTCGTTCGGCGCTCTTGCGGGTCGCGGCGTAGACGAGAGCGCGGCGGTCTCCGACGATCGATGGAAGCCGGCGCCGCTTCTCGATCTCTCCGGACACCTTCTGCACGTCGAGGTGGATGTTCGGGCGGTCGAAGCCGGCGACGAAAACCGCGGGCTGTCGCATGCCGAGGAGGTCCACGATGTCTTCGCGGACCTCGGGCGTCGCCGTGGCGGTGAAGGCCGCCACGGGAGGACGCCCCGGCTCTCCATCCGCGCGCCGGCACGCGTTCGAAGCGTCGGCGAGCGTCCGGTAATCGGGACGAAAATCGTGCCCCCACTCGGAGACGCAGTGCGCCTCGTCGACGGCGAAGAGCGCGAGCGGAACGTCGGCGAGGAGCTCGCGAAACCCGCCGGAAGCGAACCGCTCCGGCGCGACGTAGAGGAGGTCGAGCTCCCCGGCTCGTGCCGCGCGAAGGGCGTCCCGCCGCTCGTCCGCGCCGCGCCCCGAGTGGATCGCGGCCGCGCGAATGCCGCGCCGGACGAGCTCGTCCACCTGGTCTTTCATCAACGCGATGAGCGGCGAGACGACGAGCGTGAGGCCGGAAAGAAGGATCGCGGGCAGCTGATAGCCGATCGACTTGCCGGACCCGGTCGGCATGACGGCGAGCACGTCCCGTCCGGCGAGCACGGCCCGGACGACGTCCTCCTGGCCGGGCCGGAAGCTCGCGTGGCCGAAGTGCCGGAGGAGCGGGGACTCCAAGCGGTCCGTTTCGCGGCGCTTCATACCGGCCGCCTCCGGACCAGGCGCGCTCGCCGCGCGCACGGAATTTCGCGCGCGGTCATGATGTTATCGTTCGCTCCCCCGTTTGCCGCCGCTCCGCGAACGAGAAAGAATGGATATGGAAACCATGTCGGTCGAAACCAAAGATAGCTCTGCGCTCGAACGTCGCGCCGATCGACGCGCGCTCGCCATCGTCGCGCACGTCGATCATGGAAAGACCACTCTCGTCGACGCCCTGCTCAACCAGTGCGGGACCTTCCGCGCGGGGCAGCACGTCCACGAGCTCGTCATGGACTCGGGAGAGCTCGAGAAGGAGCGGGGCATCACCATCCTCGCCAAGAACACGGCCGTCAAATACAAGAGCACCGTCATCAACATCGTGGACACTCCGGGCCACAGGGACTTCGGTTCCGAAGTCGAGCGCATCCTGACGATGGTCGAGGGCGTCCTTCTTCTCGTGGACGCGTCGGAAGGTCCTCTGCCGCAGACGCGCTTCGTCCTGAAGAAGGCGCTCGAGGGCAACAAGCGGCCCATCGTGCTCATCAACAAAATCGACCGCGCGGACGCCCGCACGGCGGAGGTCGAAGAGGAGATCCACGACCTCTTCTTGTCGCTGGCCACGGAAGACCACCACCTCGACTTCGAGGTCCTCTACGGGTCCGGGCGTATCGGATTCGCCTCGAAGGACCCGAATGCGACCTCCGGGGACTTGAAGCCCCTGCTCGACACCATCCTGAGCCACATTCCTGCGCCGATCGTCGGCGATGCGCCCTTCAAGATGATTGTCGCGAACACCGACTATTCGGACTACCTGGGACGGCTCGCGATCGGACGGATCTATTCGGGGAGCCTTTCGCGCGCCATCGACCTCGCGGCGGTGCGGCCGGACGGCACGATCGTCGAGAAGGGGCGCGCCGGAAAGATCTACATGTTCGAGGGAATCGAGCGGGTCGAGGTGACGGACGCATCCGCCGGCGACATCTGCATGATCTCCGGCTTCCCGGACATCGAGATCGGCGACACGATCCTAGATCTGGTCGAGCCGACCCCGCTGCCGGGGATCCGTGTCGACGAGCCCACGCTGTCGATGGAGTTCCGGATCAACGACTCGCCGATGTCGGGCCTCTCCGGAAAGTACGTGACGAGCCGCAACCTCCTCGAGCGCCTGGAGAAGGAGCTCGAGCGGAACGTCGGCCTGCGCATGGAGAAGACGCCCGAGCCGGACTCGTTCCTCGTGCTCGGCCGCGGCGAGCTTTCGCTCGCGATCCTCGCGGAGACGATGCGGCGCGAGAGCTACGAGTTCGCACTGGGCCGCCCTCAGGTCATCTTTCACCGAGACGAGAAAACCGGCCAGCTCCTCGAGCCGTACGAAGAGCTCGTCATCGACTGCGGCGACGAGTTCACGGGCGCGGTCATCGCGGCGGTGGGGGA
>DASQJK010000069.1:0-11721 GCA_035631095.1 Thermoanaerobaculia bacterium | reverse complement strand
GACCGTTTGAAGCGGGCCATCGAGTCGCCGGAGGCGGCGGCGCCGAAGGACGCGATGATGTTCGCGCTCGCCCAGCTTTACGAACAAGCCGGGGCGACCGCCGACGCGCGGGCGACCTACCAGCGCCTGATCAGCGACTATCCCAACTCGCCATACCGCGCCGACGCCCGCCAGAAGATTTCGGGGTAAGGGTCTCTCCGGGATTGCGCCGGCCCGCATTCTCCGATCTCTCTTCGGGACCGCGCTTGCCGGCGCGCGCCCTGCGTTGAAGGATCATGCGCGGTTCCGCTAGACGACTCGTTATCGTCGTCTGCGACGGTCTCGGAGTCGGCGCGGCTCCCGACGCGGCGGAGTACGGCGACTCGGGCAGCGACACGCTCGGGCACGTGCTCGACCGGCATCCCACGCCCCTCCCGAACCTCGAGCGGCTCGGCCTTCTCGACCTGGCGGGCCGCGGCGCCGCGTCGGGAGCGCGGGGGAAATCGCTCGAGCTCTCCGCCGGCAAGGACACCACCACGGGTCACTGGGAAATGATGGGCCTGGTCATCGAGCGCCCTTTCCCGCTCTACCCTCACGGTTTCCCGGACGAGATCGTCCGCCGGTTCGAGGAGTACGCGCGACGCAAGGTCCTCGGCAACCGCGCGGCCTCCGGTACCGAGATCATCGAAGAGCTCGGCGCCGAGCATCTCGCCACCGGCCGGCCGATCCTCTATACGTCGGGAGACTCCGTCTTTCAGGTCGCCTGCCACGAGGAGATCTGGCCCCCGGAGAAACTGTGGGACCTCTGCCGCCACGCGCGCGGGCTTCTCACCGGCGTTCACAACGTGGGTCGGGTGATCGCCCGGCCGTTCGTCGGCCGGCCGGGGAGCTTCACGCGAACCGCCAACCGGCGCGACTTCACCGTGGAGCCGACCGGCGAGACATGGCTCGACCGCGTCATCGCCGCCGGGAGGACCGTCTTCGGCGTCGGGAAGATCGTCGACATCTTTTCCGGGAAGGGGATCTCGGATTCCGTCCATACGGGGTCGGACGCGGAGGGGATGCGCGTGACGACCGAAGCGCTGAGAAGCCGGCGGGCGGACGTGATCTTCACGAACCTCGTCGACTTCGACAGCAAGTACGGACACCGCAACGACCCGGCCGGGTTCGCGCGCAACCTCGCCTCGCTCGACGCCCTCCTTCCCGCGGCTCTCGATGCGCTCGGCCCGGACGACCTCTTCATCCTGACGGCGGACCACGGATGCGAGACGACGGACGTCTCGACGGACCACACCCGCGAGTTCGTGCCTTTCCTGGCCGCCGGACCCGCGATCCGCGAGAACCGGGAGATCGGGATTCGCCGCGGGTTCTGCGATCTCGCCGCCACCGCGGGGGAGTGGATGGGCATACCGGCTCCACGCGGCGAGAGCGCGCTCACGCTCCTCGTCCGATAACAAGGCCGCCGCGTGCTTCACGCGCTGCTCTGGGCCTGCGTCGCCTTTTCGGCGGTCTCTCTCTTGATGCTCTTCGTCAACCTCTTCCTTCTGCCGAGGCTTTCCGCGCAGGAGCCCGCCCGCGAGGACGCGCCGTCTCTCTCGATCGTCGTGCCGGCGCGCAACGAAGAGCGCGCCGTCGAAGCGGGAGTTCGCTCGCTGCTCGCGCAGGAATATCCGCGGTTCGAGGTGATCGTCGTCGACGATCGTTCCACCGACGGAACGGGAGACATCCTGATGCGGCTTGCGGCGGCGGACGGGCGGCTGACGGTCGTTCGCGGCGCCGAGCCTCCTCCGGGGTGGCTCGGAAAGCCGCACGCCCTCTGGCAGGGGGCGCGCCGCGCGTCCGGCGATCTGGTGTTGTTCGTCGACGCGGACGTCCGATATCACCCGCAGGCCGCGGCACAGGCGGTCGGATACCTCGAGCGAGCGGGAGCCGGCCTCGTCGCCTTCTTTCCGAGGCTCGAGACGGCCGGCTTCTGGGAGCCCGTGCTCATGGCGAACCTCGCGATCGCCGTCTATTTCGGGCCGGGCTTTCTCGCCAATCAGGACTGGCTGCGCCTCCTCGCCGTCGGCAGCGGCGCGGGGAACCTCGTCCGGCGGCACGTTTACGACGCCGTCGGAGGCCACGAGACGCTCCGTGCGTCGGTCATCGACGACGTCCGTCTCGCGCTCGAGGCGAAGCGGGCGGGCTTCCGCGTGCGAACCCTCGTCGCCACCGATCGAATCGCCGTGCGGATGTACCACGGCTTCCGCGAGATCTGGGACGGCTTCGCCAAGAACACCGCGTTCGTCCTCGGCGGACTCACCGGCCTCGCCGTGCTGCTGCTCACGGTTCTGTCGACCGTCTTCTCAGTCCTGCCCCCCGCGATCGCGGCCGCGGCTCTCCTGGGGGCGCCGGTGTCGTCCCGGGACGCCGCCCTCGCGGCTGCGTCGTGGGCGCTCCTTCTCGCTGCCCGCGTGGCGCTGGCTGCCGCGATTCGAGAGCCCCTCTGGACCGCTTTGACCCAGCCGCTCATGTCGCTCGTCTGGGGCGGGATCCTCGCCCGGTCCGCCTGGCATCGCTACGTGCGGCGCTCGGTCGTCTGGCGTGGACGGTCCTTCGACGCCACGAAGGCCGACTTCTGATCTCCTGCTAACATCCCGGCCCGCACAAGCCCGACCGACACAGGAACTGAGGAGAACCCATGCGCTGGATAGGCCTCGTGGGAATGGTCGTGATCCTCGCGATCGCGTTCGCGCTCTCCAAGAACCGCCGCGCGATCCGCTGGCGGACCGTCGGCTGGGCGTTCGCGCTCCAGATCGCCTTCGCGTTCCTCGTTCTCTACTGGGACCGCGGGAAGGACGCCCTCGAGGCGTTCTCGAACAAGGTGTCGAACGCAATCGGATACGCGGACCGAGGCTCCGGCTTTCTCTTCGGCTGGCTGGCGGGTAATCAGGGGCCGATCGGCGAGAAGCTCGGAATCCCCGGGATCGGCGGGTTCATCTTCGCCTTCAAGGTCCTCCCGATCATCATCTTCATCTGCTCGTTCTTTTCGCTGCTCTACTACTTCGGCATCATCCAGATCTTCGTCAAGGGCATGGCGTGGGTGATGCAGAAGACGATGAAGGTCTCGGGCGCGGAGGCGCTTTGCGTCGCCGCCAACGTCTTCATCGGCCAGACCGAGGCTCCGGTGCTGATCGCGCCTTACATCCCCGCGATGACGACGTCGGAGCTCCTGACCATGATGACGGGGGGCATGGCACACGTCTCCGGCGCCGTGATGCTGGCGTACGTCACGATGGGCGCGCCGCTGAAATACCTGATCACCGCGTCGGTGATGGCCGCGCCGGGCACGTTCCTGATCGCCAAGATCCTGTGGCCGGAGACCGAGACGCCCGTCACCATGGGAACGGTCAAGATGCAGGTCGAGAAGACGAGCGCGAACTTCATCGACGCGGCCGCTTCGGGCGCGGCGCAGGGCATGACGCTCGTTCTGAACATCTCCGCGATGCTCATCGCGTTCGTCGCGTTGATCGCGATGCTGAACGGTTTTCTCGGCTGGATCGGGAGCTTCTGGGGCAACCCGCACTTCGAGCTCCAGACGATCTTCGGCTGGGTTCTGGCGCCGCTCGCGTTCATCCTCGGCGCCCCGAAGCAGGACATCACCACAGTCGGAAACCTCATCGCCAACAAGACAGTCATCAACGAGTTCTTCGCCTTTTCGATGATGAAAGACGTGGTCGGGCAGCTTTCGGAGAAGGGGAAGCTCATCGCCACCTTCGCGCTCTGCGGGTTCGCGAACTTCTCCTCGATCGGCATCCAGATCGGCGGCATAGGCGGGCTCGCCCCCAGCCGCAAGTCCGACCTGGCGCGGCTCGGCTTCCGCGCGCTGCTCGCCGGTTCGCTGGTCAGCTTCATGACTGCGTCGATCGCCGGACTGATCTGGGAGATCGCCGGAGCGCCGCTCAAGTGAGAGGGACCGGCAGCACTCTGCGGGCGCGCCTCGACGCGGCGGCGGAGTCGATCCGGACGCGATCCGGCTCGAAGCGCCCGGCCATCGGTCTCGTGCTGGGCTCGGGGCTCGGCGGTTTCGCCCAGAGTCTCGGCGGACGCACCGCAATCCCGTACGCGGAAATCCCGCATTTCCCCGTCTCGACGGGGGTGGTGGGGCACGCGGGCGAGCTGGTGCTCGGGACGGTCGGAGCGACGCCGGTCGCGGTGCTTTCGGGGCGGGTGCACTTCTACGAGGGACGCCCCATGTCCGACGTCGTCTTCCCGGCGCGGGTGCTCGCGCGGCTCGGCGTCCGCGCCGTCGTGCTCACGAACGCCGCCGGCGGCGTGCGTCTTGCGTTCCGGCCGGGCGACCTCATGCTGCTGACCGACCACATCAACCTCTTCGGGACCAATCCCCTGATCGGAGTCAACGAGGACGAACTCGGGCCGCGATTCCCGGACATGAGCACCGTTTACGACCCGGCGCTCGGGAGGGTTTTCCAGACCGCCGCGACGAAGCTTCGGATTCCTCTCAAGCGGGGGGTGTACCTGGGCCTGACGGGTCCCTCGTACGAGACGCCGGCGGAAATCAGGGCGTTCCGGAAGCTCGGCGCCGACGCCGTCGGGATGTCGACGATTCCCGAGGCGATCGCGCTCCGACACGCCGGGGTCCGCGTCGCCGGGATCTCGACGATCACGAACATGGCCGCCGGAATCCTCAAGAAGCCTCTCGTCCATACGGAAGTGCTGGAAACCACGCAGCGGGTCGGCGACCGCTTCGTCCGGCTTCTGACGGCCGCCGTCCCGAAGATCGCCGCTCTCGTCGCATGACGCGGGCTCCGGACCTCGATCCCGCGCGGGAGAACCGCCTCGTCGAGCAGGCGGCACGGTCTCGCGCGAACGCCGTCTCGAAACGCAGCGGGTTCTCCGTGGGCGCCGCGATCGAGGATGGAGACGGGCGCATCTGGGGCGGGTGCAACGTCGAGAACTCGACCTACGGCCTCACGGTGTGCGCGGAGCGGGTCGCGATCTGGAAGGCGCTGTCCGAAGGCGTGCGGTCTTTTCGCGCGGTCGCGGTCGTCACGGGAGCGGGGGAGCCCACCCCGCCGTGCGGGGCCTGCCGGCAGATCCTGTGGGAGTTCGCCGGCGACGTGCCGATCGTTTCGGCGACCGAAGGGGGAGCGCGGAAGAGATATCGGCTTTCGGAGATCTTCCCGGAGCCGTTTGATTTCTGATGGAACGAGAACGGGTCGGTAGTCGGTGGTCGGTAGTCGGCGGTCGCCGCGTCGAAAGGCGTTGCGGACTACTCGTCGCCGTCCTCACCCTTCTCGTTGGTTCGCTTGGCGCCGCACCCAGGAAGAAGCCGGCTCCGGCTGGTCCGGCCGGCAGAGAATCCGTCGACCTGCTCGTCACCGGGGCCCGTCTCGTCACGATGGACGCGGGGAATCGGGTAATCGACGATGGCGCGATCGCCGTCTTAGGCGGGCGCATCGTTGCCGTGGGACCCTCGGCCGATCTTTCCTCGAAGTACGCCGGCAGGGCGAGCTGGAAGGCCGACGGGCGCATCGTGATGCCCGGCCTGGTCAACACGCACGGCCATGCGGCGATGAGCCTGCTGCGCGGAATTGCCGACGACCTGACTCTCGACGTGTGGTTGAAGGAGCACATCTTTCCCGCCGAGGCGAAGAACGTGTCGCCGGAGTTCGTCTACGACGGCACGCTGCTCGCCTCTCTGGAGATGATCGAGGGCGGCACGACGACGTTTGCGGACATGTACTACTTCGAGTCGGACGCGGCCCGCGCCGTGGACAAGGCGGGCCTCCGCGCGGTGCTGGGAGAGACGTTCATCGATTTTCCCGTCCCCGACCACAAGGACCTCCCGGCCACCCTCGCCCTGATGAAGGACTTCGCCGGGCGGTGGAAGGCGCACCCGCGCATCGTCCCGGCCGCCGCTCCTCACGCGCCGTACACATGCTCGAGCGAGACGCTCCTCGCGGCGCGCGACTTCGCCCTCGCCAACGGCATACCGCTTCTGATCCACGTGTCGGAGACCAGCAAGGAAGTCCATGACGCGCGCCGCGACTGGCAGGGGCAGAGCCCGTTCGTCCATCTCGCGAAGGTCGGCTTTTTCGACCCCGCGAGCGACGGGCGCCGCGTTCCGATCGTCGCCGCTCACGGCGTGTGGATGGACGCGAACGACATCGAGATCGTGAAGCGGTACGGGGTAGGTCTTTCGCACAACCCCGAGTCGAACATGAAGCTCGCGTCCGGCATCGCGGAAGTCGTCGCGTGGGTCAAGGCCGGGGTGTCCTGGGGTCTCGGGACGGACGGGGCCGCCGGCTCGAACAACGACCTTTCGATGTTCGAAGCGATGGATTTCGCCGGCAAGCTCGCCAAGGTGTCGACCATGGACCCGACGGTGCTGCCGGCGCGCGACCTCGTTGCGGCGGCGACGCGCGGCGGCGCGAAGGTCCTCGGCCTCGACGGCAAAGTCGGATCGCTCGAACCGGGCCGGCAGGCCGACTTCATCGCGCTCGACTCCCGCGCGATCCACACCGTGCCGTTCGACGACGTCTATTCGGCGATCGTCTATTCGCTGAAGGCATCGGACGTCACCGACGTCTGGGTCGACGGCCGCAGGCTCCTGGACCAGAAGCGGCCGACGACGCTCGACGAGCGGGCGATACGCGAGAAGGCGGCCTCGTGGCGGCGGAAGATCGACGCTTCGCTCGCGAGCCCGGAAAGGAAGGCCTCTTGAGATCCGTGTACGAAATCCTCCGCGCCAAGCGCGACGGAAAGGAGCTGCCGAAAGAGGAGCTCCAGTATCTCGTCGAGGGTGTCGTCTCGGGAGAAGTTCCGGACTACCAGGCCGCGGCCTTCCTCATGGCTGCGGTCATTCGCGGCCTGTCGACCGCCGAGATGGCGGCGCTCACGGAAGCGATGCGCGATTCGGGCGACGCGTGGGACCTCTCGGACCTGGCTCCCGTCGTCGACAAGCACTCGACCGGCGGCGTCGGAGACAAAGCGACGCTCGTGCTGGCGCCCCTGGTGGCCGCGGCGGGCGGCCGCGTGGGCATGATGTCGGGCCGCGGCCTCGGGCACACCGGCGGCACGCTCGACAAGCTCGCCGCGATCCCCGGTTTCCGTACGGATCTCGACCTTCCTCGCGTGCGCAAGGCGCTCACGGAAGTCGGGGCGGCGCTCTTCGCGCAGACGGACACGGTCGCCCCGGCGGACCGCAAGCTCTACGCGCTGCGCGACGTCACCGGGACGGTCGAATCGCTGGGCCTCATCGTCGCGTCCATCCTTTCGAAGAAGCTCGCCTCCGGGACGACGGGCATCGTCTTCGACGTCAAGACGGGCAACGGCGCCTTCCTGAAAACCGTAGACGAGTCGCGCGCGCTCGGACGGGCGCTCGTCGACACCTCCCGCGCGGCGGGGCGCGAAGCGACGGGCTGGATCACCGACATGTCGCGCCCGCTGGGCCGCGCCGTCGGCAACGCGCTCGAAGCCGAAGAGTCGATCCTCGTCCTGCGCAACGAGGGGCCGGAGCCGGTGCGGGAGCTGTGCCTCGTGCTCGGCGCCGAGATGCTGCGGTTCGCCGAGCCGGGCCTCTCGGAGGCCGACGCGCGCAGGCGCTTGGAAGGGGCGCTCGCGTCCGGGAAGGCGGCCGAGAAGTTCCGGGACCTGATCGCCTTCCAGGGCGGCGACCCGAAAGTGATGGACGACGTGTCCCGTCTGCCTCAGCCTACGAAGAAGGTGCCCGCCCTCGCCCCGAGATCGGGATTCGTGCGCTCGATCCAGACGGAGAAGATGGGCTTCCTTTCGATCGACATCGGATGCGGGCGGCGCACGCGCGACGACGTGATCGACTTCGCGGCCGGATTCCTCGTCGAAAAGACCGTCGGGGACCGAGTCGAAAAGGGGGAGCCTCTCGCGATCCTGTGCCTCGGCGACCGGGGCGCACCACGGCCGGAGTTCGAGAAGGAGCTCGCCGCGCTCTTCGAGATCGGAGACTCGCCGGCGGCCCCGCCGCCCCTCGCCATCGAGCGGCTCTGACGGCTTCTCCCCGGATTACTTCGAGGCCTGGACCGCGATGCGATCGGCGATCGTGTCGTGGTGCGACGCCATGTGCTCCCGCAGCACCAGGCCGGGGTCCTGCGCCATTCCGGCCTTCCGGGCCCGCGCCCCGGCACCCGGGTCGTCCTGCTCCGCGGCGAGGGACTTCCAGTCGGTGTAACGAGCGATATGGAGGTAGTCCCAGGGCGACCCGTCCAGGTGCTGGAGGATGACGTTGTCGGCGGGGCTGACGCTGCTCGCCACGATGCGCTTCAACGTGTCCTCGAGCTGCGCGCGGTGGCCCGCCGAGCCGCGGTATTCGCTCAGGATGTACACGTCTTTGGCGGTCGGAGCGGCACCCGCCTGCGGCTGCCCGATGCCCATCGCCTTGGCGAACTCGGGCCACGGGGGTCCCTGCGCGAAAGTGTCGGCGTGCCATGCCCGAAGCTCGCGCTCGGGCGCGAAGGGAGTCGCGGAAGCCTCCAGAGTGAACTTGTTTCCGACGTGCTGGATGACGGCGAAATCCCAGTCGTCCCCCTGGAGATGGCGCAGGATCAGGGCGTGCGTAGGCATCGCCGTTCCCGCCGGAGGATTCTTCAGGGCTTTCAGGAGCTCGGTCGCTTTGCCCGGCGCCGCCTTGACCACGTAGACCTGGTAGATGTCCGTCAAGCCGGACGACGCCATCTGCGCGAGCGCCGATGACGCGGCGAGCAGGACGGAGAGAGTCAGTGCGACGCGAATCTTCATGGATTCCTCCTCGCAGAGTAGTTGGTCGGGACGGTGACTGCATCGCACTGTATCAACCCCCGCGGCGGCACGACCTAGAATCGCTTCCATGGACCGAACGCGCCGCGCCGGACTCAAAGCGCGGCTTCTCCCGCGGCGGCGCTTTCTTTCCCCAGAACCGCACCAGGGCTCGATCGTCCTCAGGACGGGCCGCTTCGCCGCCGTCGGCGACCTCCAGCGCACTTCCCGCGCAGAGGTGTGGCGCGAATCGAACGACCGGGAGCGCGAGCGCGTCCTTCGCGCGGTCGCGGCCGAGGCTCCCGACTTCGTCGCTCTTCTGGGCGACCTCGTCTTCCGCGGGTCGTCGGCGGCGGAGTGGTCGCGCTTCGACGTTCTGGCCTCGCCGATCCGCCTCGCGCGGATCCCCGTGGTCCCGGTCCTCGGCAACCACGAGTACTGGGTGGCGCGAGGGCCCGCCCTGGCCAACTACTTCGCGCGCTTCCCTCACCTCGAGGGACGCCGCTGGCATGCCGTCTCCTACGGTCCCCTCCGGATCGTGGCGCTCGACTCGAACGAGCGGTTCCTCACGCCTCCCGTCTGGGAGGAGCAGAGAGTCTGGTTCGAGGAGGAGCTCGCGCAGGCCGACGCGGACCCGGCGATCCGAGGCGTGCTCGTCCTCGTTCACCATCCGCCGTACACGAACAGCACGGTCACGCGCGACGAGCTCCATGTGCAGCGCTCGTTCGTGCCGACGTTCGAGCGGTCGGCCAAGACGCTCGCGATGCTTTCCGGACACGTCCACAGCTACGAGCGCTTCGTCCGCGGCGGGAAAACGTACGTCGTGACCGGCGGCGGGGGAGGCCCGCGCGTCCGCCTGGCGTCCGAAAGCCGGAGGCGCCACGCCGACGATCAGTTCGGCGGCCCCTCGATCCGGGATTTCCACTATCTCGTGGGGACGGTCACGGCCGCCGGGGTGGAGATCGAGATGAAAGGGATGCCCAAGGGCGGCGAGAGCTTCACCGGCCTCGAGCGTTTCACGCTGCTCTGGCCCGAGGGCCGCATCCGTTGACGCTCGTCGGCACCGCCAACCCCTTCGTCCGGATCGCGCGCGCTGCGGCCGGGCTCCTTTCGCCTTCCCGGCCTCTTCTTCCTCTGCGCGTCGACCACCCAGTCTGGGTGATCGGCCATCGCGGCGCGGCGCGCGAGGAGCCGGAGAACACGATCCAGTCGTTCGCCCGCGCCGCCGACCTCGGAGCCGACGGTATCGAGACGGACATCTGCGTGACTTCCGACGGCCGGTTCATCCTCTGGCACGACGCCGACCCGGGAGGGGAGATCGCTCTCGCGCGGCAGGCCGGCCGGGAGGAACTGGCGTTCACCCCCGACGTGCCCGCCGTCGGCTCTCGCTGGCGGCGCGCGGTCCGCGAGCTCACGTTCGACGACTTTCGGCGGAACTACGGATACACGCCGCGGCGGGGCGGCCTGTCGGATCTCATCGCGCACGACGGCCCCCCGGACGTTCCCTTCGCGACGCTGGAGGACCTCCTCGCCTGGTCCGACCGCGAGACGCGGATCCGGCATCTCGTCTTCGACGTGAAGCTGGAAGGTCAGGACGCCGATCGAGCGAAAGAGCTGCTCGAGTGCGCGCGTGCCTGGGTACCGCGGCCGAACGCGCGGCCGGATCTGACGATCCATTACCTCAATCCGCACCGGGAAGTCCTCGAGCCTCTTTCGAAGTACGTCCGCGAGAGGCCCCTTCCTGCGCGTCTCGAGCTCTATGCGGACTTCGAGCTGCCGGGAGTCCGGCGGACCGCGCGGCGACTCGGCCGGCGGCACGTGAGCATGGGAGCCGGCCAGCGGTTCTGGAACGAGTTCCGTGCGGAGGTCGCCTCCGTCGGCCGCGCGCGGCGCCGGGGCGAGCTCGACCGGCTGATCGTGTGGACCGTGAACGAGGAGCGACGCCTGCGCGAGATGATCGATCGCGGCGTCGACGGGATCCTGACGGACGATCCGAAAATGCTCCGAGGGATCGTCTCGGGCGCCGCGCCCGGCGGGAAGGAGCGCGCGGGGGCGAGCGTTTAGAATCGCCGCGTGCTCTATAGATTCGATCGCGTCCGCAAGTCCTACGGGCCCAAAGAGGTGCTGAAGGACGTCACCTGGCAGCACAACCCCGGCCAGAAGGTCGGGCTCGTCGGGCGCAACGGCGCGGGGAAGACCACGCTGCTCCGGATCGCGCTCGGCCGCGAGGAGCCCGACGCCGGGGAATTCGTCCGTGCCAACGCCGTCCGCATCCAGACGGTCGACCAGGCCCTGGCGGAGGCGGCTCTCGAGGAGACGCTTCACGACTACACGGCCGGCGCGTTCGCCGACCTGCACCGCCTCGAATCCGAAATGCGCCGGCTCGAGCACGCGATGGCCGACGGGGACAACTCGCCCGCCATCCACGACCGGTACGACGCGATCTCCCACCGTTTCGAGAACGAGGGCGGGTACGACATGGTGGCCGAGGTCGAGAAGGCGCTGTCGGGGCTCGGTTTCGACCGCGCCGACTTCGGACGCCCGCTCGCCGAGCTCTCCGGCGGGCAGAAGAACCGGGCGATGCTGGCGCGCGCCATCCTCGCCTCGCCGGACGTGCTTCTCCTGGACGAGCCGACGAACCACCTCGACTTCAACGCGGTCGAGTTCCTCGAGGAGTACCTGTCCCGCTCCCGCCGCGCGTACCTCGTCGTCACCCACGACCGGCGATTCCTGGACCGCGTGGCCGAAGAGATCATCGACCTCGAGAACGGCCGGCTCTCCTCGTACGGCGGCGGGTACACCTCCTACAAGAGGCAGAAGGCCGAGCGCGTCCTGACCGCGACCCGCGCCTTCGAGAAGCAGCAGGAGTTCATCGAGAAGGAGAAGGAATACATCCGCCGGAACATTGCCGGCCAGAACTCGCGGCAGGCGAAAGGCCGCCGGACGAAGCTCGCGCGCGTCGACGTCCTC
>DASQJK010000068.1:0-19527 GCA_035631095.1 Thermoanaerobaculia bacterium | reverse complement strand
TCAGGCGATCGCTTTGGCTATGGCGTAAGCGGCGCCCGCCGCGAGGCCTCCGACCACGAGGGTCTGCCAGGCGCTCCTCATGGGGCGTTTGACCGTGAAGCGTCCTTTGACGAACCCGAAGACGAAGAGCGCGACGAGCGTCAGCCCCGCGGAGACGAGAAGCGCCGCCGCGTTCGAATGCACGAAGAAGTAGGGCGCGAGAGGAACGAGGCCCCCGGCGATGTAAGACGCCGCGATCGTGATGGCGCTCGTCCGCGCACGCGACGGATCGGGCTCCTCCAGGCCGAGCTCGAACTTCATCATGAAGTCGACCCAGCGCGTCCGGTCTTTGCTGAGCGAGTGCGCGGCGGACTGCGCAGCGTCTCCCGGGAGCCCGTACTTCTCCAGGACTTCCGCGACCTCGCGGATCTCCTCCTCCGGAATCTCGATCGTCTCTCTCTTCTCTCTCGCGCGCTCCGCGGCGTAATGCTCGGCGTCGGTGCGCGCCGCGAGATACCCGCCGAGACCCATCGCGATCGAGCCGGCGGCGATTTCCGCCAGGCCGGCGGTGATCACGACGCGCGTCGAATCGACCGCTCCGGAGAGGCCTGCAGCGAGAGCGAACGGGACGGTGAGCCCGTCGGACATTCCGATGACGATGTCGCGGACTTTTTCCGAAGCGGTGAAGTGTCTCTCGACGTGAGGGGTCTGCGGCACGGGCGCCCTCCTTGCGGGGGCAACTGTATGCCGCGCGCGCTTTAGTTCTCTTTGCGCTCCGCCGAGATCGAAATTTTCGAGACGCTGCCCTGGTCCGGGGAGAGCTCGCGGTCGACGCGGCCGCCGGCGGCGATCATCTGCTTGCCTGCGCGCCACGAGCAGACCGTGCAAAACCGATTGGTCGCTTCACGGTTGCGGGTCGGAAGCGTCACGCCGCAACCCGCGCAGGTCGGCGGCGGCTCGAGCGAGGTAGCGCTGGAAGAGGACTGTGACCAGAGCATCCGGCTCGTCACGTCTGGAGTGGCCGACGAGAGGCTCGCGCCCATGCCGAGACGTGCGTTCATCACCGCGCGCGCGATTGCCAGAGCGCGCGTCTCGCCGCTGCCCGTCGAGAGACGCTCGCGCCGGTCGGCGAAGACAATCCAGAACGTGCAGTACCAGATCCCTTCGATCTCCTCGAGCGAGCAGGGCATGTCCTGCATCTCGAGCCGGCGAAGAAGGCGGTTCGCCGCCTTCTCGCTCGTCGAGTACGGGGGCGTCTTTTTCTTGGCGTCCCCGTTCAACTTGCGTTCGATGAGACGGTCGAGCTCCGGACCGGGATCATTCACCATGGGAGCCGTCAAATTACCCATCGATCCCGGGGTCGTCGGTACGACCGCGTACATCTGGGGAAACGACTATGCGCGGTACCGTACGGAACCGGAGGCGCGGCTTTCCCGCCGCGCGAAATCAGCGATGCGCCAGCTGGGCGTCGAGCGTCTCGTCGTCCGAAAACGGCGCCTCATCGGAATCGAAGTCGAGGTCGATCGGCGCGGTCAGCGTCTCGTCGTTCTCGTCGATTTCGGAGGGCGCGAAGCCCTGACCCGGCCGAAAGCTGCCGAGCATATGGCGCCGCGGCTCGTCGACGGCCGTGTCCTTTTCGACCTCTTCCCGGTCGGGCCAGTTCTCGATTCCCATGATGCCCTCCCTCGATTGTCCCGATAGAAGTGCAACCGCCGTTCCCTTCCCGGGCTCCGCGTTGGCACGTCGGAAGCCGCTGCTTCCAAAGAGGTTACCCGCCTGGTCCGCCGGCGGGCCCATACGCCCGTGACCAGAATCGGCAGGGCTTCCCGGCAAGGGGGACGTTTCTTGTCGGACCCGTTCTGGCCCTCGAATTGCTCCGCCTCTCCGCATGCTCCGGCAGCTTCTCGCTCTGGGTCCGCGGCGCAACCTCGCCGAAATGGTCGTTCCTCGGCGGACGTTCGAAGACGTCGTCCTTCCCGCGCGGACCCGGGAAGCGCTGGCGGACGCGCTCGTTCAGATCGAGAAGCGGGACCTCATCTTCGATTCCTGGGGACTCGGCGAGCGCCACGAGACCGGTCTCGGGCTCGCGTTTCATTTCGCCGGCCCGCCCGGAACGGGGAAGACGATCTGTGCGGAAGCCGTAGCGAAGTCGCTCGGAAGGCCGCTCCTCAAGGTGAGATACAGCGAGATCGAGAGCGCGTGGGCGGGTGAGACCGGCAAGAACGTGGTCGCCGTTTTCCGAGAGGCGCGCGCGTCGAACGCGGTCCTCTTCTTCGACGAGGCCGATTCGATTGCAAGCCGCCGGTTCGCGGGCACCTCGCACGGGTTCGAACGCGAGGCGAATCAGACCGTCAACATCCTGCTCGAGGAGCTCGAAGCCTGCCAGGGGGTCGTGATCTTCGCCACGAACCTCGCCTCGAATTTCGATCCTGCTTTCGAGCGGCGAATCCGTTCGCACGTTCTCTTCGAGCTGCCGGACGAGGCCGATCGCGAGAAGATCTGGCGCGCTCAGATCCATCCCCGGAAAACGCCGATCGGCTCGGACGTCGATTTCTCCGAGCTCGCCCGGATCTATCCGGCGTCCGGTGGAGACATTCGAAACGCGGTACTCAACGCGGCACAGCGTGCGGCGGCAGAGCCCGGCGACGACCACCGTAAAGCGATCCGGAGGCAGCATTTCGTCGCAGGCATCGAGAGAGTCCTCGAGGGAAAGCGCGTGATGGAGCAGAGCCTGTTCGTTCCCTCCTCGACGCGCGCGTCAGACCTCTCGACCGGACTTCCGAGATCGCGATGGGCGATGCTCGCGGCCGTTCTGCTGCTGCTCGCGGCCGGGGGCCTGCTCGGATGGGCTTCGGCGGTCCTCTGGCTTCGATGAGGCCGGAAGGCGGTGGCATATCGATTGCTCCTGCGCGGGCCGGAGGCGCGCCATGAACAGGTCTTTCCGCCGATGGGGTTCCCTCCTCGCCACCGCCCTTCTGCTCACCGCCTGCCGCCCCAACGAGAGCGTCGAGGGCCAGGCTCGAGACGCGAAAATCAAGACGCAGGTCAAGTCGAAGCTCGCCTCGGACGTGGGCGCGGCAACGCTCACGAGCGTTCAAGTGAACGTCACCAACGGCGTCGTGACGCTGGCGGGTCCCGTTCACAGCGCCGACGAGAAAGCGCGTGCGGAAGCCGCCGCGCGGACCGTCGAAGGGGTCGTGAGCGTCACGAACGCGCTTCAGGTCCTCGCGCCGGATACGTCCGCGACGCCTGCGGGCGCGACTCCGGGAATCACGCCCGACATGTCGACGCCGCCGAGCGCGACCACCGTCCCCGTGACGCCGACCGAGACTCCCGCGCCCTCGCGGTAACGCTATGCCCCGAGCGGCTGCACGCCTCTCGGCATTCATGCGTGCGTTGACAGTGCCTCCGCAGGTTCCCTAGAATCCGCCGCGCATTTCGCTTCGAGGGAAACCTGATTTTCTTTTGGCAGGAGGCACTGTGAGAATCCCGCGATCGATCCATCGACTCTCATCCGCGACCGTTCTTCTTTGCGCCGCAGCGGCCTCCGCCGCCGGACAGACGAAACCGAAAACCGCTCCGGCGAATGCCGCCGCGCGGGGCCAGTACCTGGTGGCGATCATGTCGTGCAACGACTGCCACACGCCCTTCAAGATGGGAGCGAAGGGTCCCGAGCCGGACATGGCTCGGCTGCTCTCGGGGGCGCCTGAGACTTCGAAACTCCCTCCGCCTCCGCCTCCCGCCGGTCCGTGGATCTGGTCCGGCACGGGAGACAACACCGCTTTTGCGGGACCCTGGGGCGTTACCTATTCCGCGAACCTGACGCCGGACAAGAACACCGGCCTCGGCATCTGGACCGAGGACATGTTCGTGAAGGCGATGAAGACCGGCAAGCACATGGGGACCTCGCGCGAGATTCAGCCTCCGATGCCGTGGCCGTGGATCGGCAAGGCGACCGACGAGGACCTGAAGGCGATCTTCGCCTATCTGCGGTCGATCCCGCCGATCACCAACCACGTTCCCGACTGGACGCCGCCGAAGACCGCGGCCGCAGCCCCGGCTCCGATCAAGAAGTAACGCGGCTACGCTTTGGGACGCCGCCCGCTTGAGGGCCTCGTGTCGTCGAGGTCTTCTGCGGGCGGCAGCGGCGGTCCGAGCTCCTGCGGCTCGTGGTCGGCGCGGATTCTCGGCCGCAGCGCCTCGGAAGCTCCGCCCTCGAAGATCTCTCTCGCCGGAGCCCCGAAGGCGAGCGCGTCCGCGACGAAATCGGTGAGCGAGTAGTCGTCCGAGAAGGGATCCGGCAGCCGATCGTAAATGCCGCCTGCGGAAATCGCTATGTCCCGGGGCGGCTCGCTTTCGGGCGCTTCCACGAGAAACGGGATCGCGGCCTCGTCGGGCGTTTCCACGACCGGTTGGACGCGCAGTGGAGGAGGGGGAGGAGGTGCGACCGCGACCTCGGGTACTCGACCGGATGCCTTCGCTCGACCCGGACGCTCCAGCCGCTCGAGGATCTTTGTGAACGCGGGCGGGATCGCGCGGCCGTAGAAGGTCTGGTGCGCCTGCATGAGGCGCACCTCGGAGGTGACGGCCGGAACGATGCGGCACTCGGTCACCGCCGCAACTTCGTCGAGCGCGTCGAGGTCTGAAGGATTCACGAACGCGACCTTCAGCGTCCTCTTCTCGATGGCGAAAGGAAACGCGCCGAGGCGGTACGCGCGCGCCGAAGGAAGAAGCCGGAACGCGGCACGGTCCGCAGCCGCGAGCTCGGCCCATCCGACAGCGGGGCAGCGATGGAGGCGGCCGAGCGTGTCGAGGAGCGCGCGTTCGGGTACCACTCCGCCGCCGAGGAGAATTCCTCCCAGCCGAACATCGCGGCCGGAGCGGGTCTGGGCGGAGAGCGCTCGCTCGAGCGTTTCTCCCCTGAGAAATCCGTCGTCCACGAGGAGTTCGCCCAGCTTTCTGCGCCCCGTGCTCACGTTCACGGGAGAGATTCTAGATGGTGGGCACGCCGCGTCAGGCGTCAAACGGGCGGAAAGTCGGCCATGAGCTCGTAAAGAGTCAGCAGGGCCTGCGTTCCGTCGTCCCCGCGTCCCTGGGCCTCCAGCGCCGACAGAAGCTGGTGGACGAGCGCGGAGCCCGGAAGCGGCACTCCGCTGCGCCGCGCCGTCGCAAGCAGGATCGCGAGATCCTTCTGCTGGTGCTTCACGGCGAACGCCGGCCGGAAATCGCGTTCGATCATCTTTCGGCCGAGGACCTCGAGGGCCCAGGAGTTCGCCGCGCCGGCCGTCAGTGCGCCATGCAGCGGCTCCAGGGGCAGTCCGACGCGGCGGGCAAACGCCATCGCTTCCGAGACCGCGAGAAGGTTGCACGCGACGAGGATCTGATTGGCCGCCTTCCCGAGCTGTCCGGCGCCCGACGGACCGAGGTGGGTCACGCGCTTTCCCATCGCGAGGAACACGGGGCGCGCCTTTTCTATGGAGGCGGGATCGTCGGCGCCCACGAAGAAGGTGAGAGTCCCTTCCGACGCGCCCTTCTGTCCACCCGAGACGGGGGCGTCGAGGAAGCGAATGCCGGACTCGGCGAGGCTCGCCGCGACCTTTCGCGCGGCTTCGGCGGCCGTCGTCGAGCAATCGATCACGATCGTTCCGCGCGCGGCGGCCCGGATCGTTCCCGCGGCTCCGAGATGAACCTCCTCGACTTCGGGCGAGTCCGGCAGGCACGAGACGACGACGTCGGAGTGGCGGGCGACCTCTTCGGCGGTCCGGTGCGCCGTCACCTCGCCGTTTGCGGAGGCGAGCTCGCCGGCGAGCGCCTCGGCTTTCGAGAATGTCCTGGAAGAAAGCGCGAGGGGGAATCCCGCGCGACCGAGATTGCGCGCCATTCCGCTTCCCATGGTGCCGAGCCCGATGAATCCGACCCGCAGTCGCTCGCTCAAACCGCCTCCCTTCGGGGACGCGAGTCCCCGGGGGATTCTACGGGCTCGAGGCCTCGAGTCAGGAAGAGGGTGCGGAGAGCCGGAGGCGCTCGAGCCTCGTCTCGCGGGAAGCATTCTCGGCTTCGCGATAGAGGGCCGCCGCAACTTCGAACGAGCTCAGAGCCTGTGCGAACTGACCCGCCCCGAGCAGCCGCTGGCCCTCGGCTTCGGCGGCGCGGCCCGCTCCGAATTTCTCGCCCGCGAGCTCGCCGGCTTCACGGCGTTCGGCTTCGATCCGCGCCCAGCCCGCCCGGAATCGCGCCCGTTCCGCAGCATTGCGAAGAGCCGCGAGGTCGGCCGCGGAGACCCTCGGCTCCCGTGCCTTGCCGCGGGTTGCGGCGGCCGTCGCGATGGAAGATTTTTCGGGGCGGCGGCGTCCGATCTCGGTGATCACGATTCCCGGCTGCCGCGCGGAAGCAGGCGCGCCGATGCTCGCCTGCGCAGGAGCCGCATCGGTCCCCTCCGGCGCCGGCGCCGGTTGCAGCGCCGACGCCGCCGAAGCCGCCGCCACCTTCGGGCTCGCGCTGCCGCGCTCCCGGTGGATGGCGAGAGTCTCGACGCCGATGATGATCGCCGCCGCCGCTCCGAAATACGCGAAGCCGCTCAGCCACCGGAATCCGCCCGAAGGGCGAGACGTCTGCCGCTTCGGCGGGATCACCGAAACGGGAACGAGAGCCGCCGCCGAGGAAGGAACTTCCGGGTAGGGGTCCGACGCCTCGGAGACAGGCACAGGGGCCGCAGCGGTCCGGAGGGGGCCATCGGTCCGCCGGCGGCCGAAACCCGCCGTGTCGAGCGCCGCGGGAGCGTCGAGATCACCGGAGATCGGGTTGGTGGACTCTCCGTCGTTGCGCGGAACGCTTCGGCTCTCCGGATTCAGGAGCGTGTAGAGGAAGAGAGCGAGGTCCACCGAAGAGACCGGAGCCGGCCCCGCCGCCAGCTGCTCCTGGATCGCGCGATGGAGCTCGAGCACGGTGGGCCGCTCCTCGGGAGCCGCGAAGCAGCTTTCGAGAACCCCTCGCACGCCCTCGGACGCGTCGTCTGCGTCGATGACGGGAGCCGCCGCGAAGGGCCGTCGGCCCGTGAGAAGCTCGAGAAGAAGCACGCCGGCGGAGTACCCGTCCGAGTGCGGGCCCACGCATCCGGTCTCACGAGCCTCCGGAGCCGCGTAGGGCGAGACGTCGCGCGCGAGCCGGCCGCGCGAGAGCGTCGGCAGAATGGCATCGGCGAGCCCGAAGCCGCCGAGGCGGATCTCGGCGTCGTTGGAAATCGAGACGAAGCCGGGCCACAGCAGGCCGTGGCGGATCGGCTCTCCCTCGAAGGGCGAGAACCACGCGTGCTCGACCGCGGCGCAGACGCGCTCCGCAATGAGAAGCGCGTACGGGACGGGCAGCCGGGTGCCGGCCTCGCGCAACCTCGCGAGAACCGTGTCGAGCGTCCACCCGGCGCCTTCGTACCAGGCGACAAACGGCGCGCCGTCGACGACGGACATCTCCGCGTGCTGAACGATCGTCTTGTGCGAGAGCCTCGAGACCTGTTCGGCGCGGCGTGCGACGGCCGCGAACACGGCCGGCGGAGAAAGTTCGGGCGACTGGAGAACCCGCAGCCGCACGAAACGGCGCTCCCCGCCGCCGTGCAGCGCGCGATAGACGGTGCCGAGGCAGTCTTCGCCGAGTTGCGCGACGAGCAGATGGGCGCCGAAACGGCGCGGTTGAAAAGAGCCTGCTGTCATTCGTCTTCTCGCCCCGTTCCGCAGAATGGGGCGTGGAATTTTAGCGGGGTTTCCCGCGGCGCGGCGCCGACCACCACGGGGAGGGCCGGCGGCGTCCCGAGACCGCTACCCGTTGCGGGTCACCAGATCTGGCACTTCTGGGCGCGGACCATCGGGTCGCCGGGCCGGCACGAGAACGCTCTGGCGAACTCCGGCATATTCGACGGAGCGCCGATGGCTCGAAAGCGGTCGAGCGGATGGGGATTCGTATTGACGATCAGCCGCGCGAACTCGGGCCGGTCGTTCGAAGCCCACACGTGCGCCCAGGAGATGAAGAACCGCTGGTCGTCGCTCAGCCCGTCGATCGCCGCGGGCTTTTCCTTTCCCTTCAGGCTCCGCTGGTACGCGCGCCAGGCGATCGAAAGGCCTCCGAGATCCGCGATGCTCTCGCTGAGCACGAGCTTGCCATTCAGGTGCTGCTCGCCTTCGTACTTGTAGGCGTCGAATTGTTTCTCGACGCAGGTCGCGCGGGCGTTGTAGTTCTTGAGGTCCGCTGGCGTCCACCAGTTCTTGAGGTTCCCCTCGGCGTCGAACTTGCGGCCGGAGTCGTCGAACCCGTGGGTCATCTCGTGTCCGATGACCGCGCCGATGCCGCCGTAGTTCACCGCGTCGTCGGCCTTGGGGTCGAAGAAGGGCGGCTGGAGGATTCCCGCGGGGAACACGATCTCGTTCAGCAGCGGGTTGTAGTACGCGTTGACCGTCGGCGGAGTGAACGCCCAGTCGGTCCGGTCGACGGGCTTGCCGACTTTGGCGATGTCGCGTGCCCACTCGAACCGCGTGCCTTTGAAGGCGTTCAGCACGTACGGTCCGCGGTCGACGTCGAGCGCGGAGTAGTCGCGCCACTTCTCGGGATAACCGATCTTGGGATTGAACGCTTCGAGCTTGGCGAGAGCCGCCTTGCGGGTCGCGGGGCCCATCCACGGAAGCGTCGAGAGGTCGTCGCGCAGCGCGGCGATCAGGTCGCGAATCATCTTGTCGGCGCGAGCCTTGGCTTCGGGCGGGAAGTTTTCCGCGACGTAGACCTTCGCGAGGGCGAAGCCGACCTGGGCGTCCGTCGCCCGGACGCAGCGCTTCCAGCGGGGAAGGTTCTTCTCCGTGCCCTGGAGGATTCGCTGGTTGAAGTCGAAGCTCTCGTCCACGAACTTCGACGACAACGCGGGAGCCGCCGTCGAGACGAGCTGCCACCTCAGGTAGGTCTTCCAGTCGGAGAGCGGCACGGCGGTCAGCTGCCGGTCCATGACCTGGAAAAACTTCGGCTGCTGCACGTTGACGGCCTGGAGCGCTTCGGGCGCCTGCACTTCCCGGAAGTACGCCGCCCAGCTGAAGTTCGGGGTCAGGGCCTTGAGCTCGGCGGTCCCCATGCGGTGATACGTGGCGTCGGGGTCCCGCTGCTCGACGTTGGTCATGGACGCTTCCGCGAGCTTCGTCTCGACGGCGAGCACGGTCTTCGCGTCAGCCGAGGCCTTCGACAGGTCCTCACCCATCAGGTCGAACATTTTTTTTACGTGCGCCAGGTACTGCTCCCGCAGCTTCTTCGACGCGTCGTCGGTCTTCGTGTAGTAGTCGCGGTCCGGAAGCCCCAGGCCGCCCTGCACCGCCGTGGCGATCACGTCGGTGCTCTTCTTACGGTCCTGCTCGGACCCGAACTGGAAAACGGCGTTGACGCCTTCGACCTGCAGGCGCGCGATCTCCTTCTCGAGGTCCGCGACGTTCGAGATGGCATCGATCCGCTCGAGCTCGGGCTGAAGGGGTTTGATCCCCTGCGCCTCGATCGCCGCCTCGTCCATGCAGCTGGCATAGAAGTCGCCGATCTTCTGTTCGTCCGATCCTTTCGCGGCCGAGGAATTCTTCGCCGCGCGCTCGAGGATCTGGTGCAGCAGCTCGCGATTGCGCTCGGCGAGCTCGTTGAAGGTTCCCCAGCTCGGGTACTCCGGCGGAATCGGATTCTTCTTGATCCAGCCGCCGTCGGCGAATTCGTAGAAGTTCCTGCAGGCGGAAGCGCCTCGATCGAGGTCGGCGGGGTCGAGGCCGACCCGGGCCGGGGTGGAGGCGGTCTGGGGCGTCTGGGCGAGCGCGGCAACGAGCGCGGCGGCGCCGATGGAAAGGGCCGCGGCGGCGGTTTTCCAGAGCCGGACGGATTGGACGAAGTGGGTCACGGGTTCCTCCTGTGCGCCATCGGTGCGTTCGCAAGCATATTTGAGGCGGACGTTCTCGCGCTGGAACGTCCTGTGCTTGGATGCGGCCGATGGCATCGAGCACGTCCGCCGACGCGGGTCGCACACCGCCTCGCGGCCGGGCGCGTGAGGCGCTCCGCGCTCTCAGGCACCGCGATTTCCGGCTCTTCTTCGGCGGCCAGGCGATCTCCCTCATCGGCACATGGATGCAGACGGTCGCGGAGTCCTGGCTCGTCTATCGGCTGACGGGCTCGGAGGTCCTTCTCGGATTCGTCGGGTTCGCGGGACAGGTCCCCGTGTTTCTCCTCGCGCCCTTCGGCGGCGAGCTTGCCGATCGTCACGACCGCAGGTGGATTCTCGTCGGCACACAGAGCGCGGCGATGCTGCTCGCGCTGACGCTCGCCATCCTGACCCTGACCGGCCGGATCGTGGTGTGGGAAGTCTTCGCGCTGGGAGCGCTGCTCGGGGTCGTGAACGCCGTCGACATCCCCACCCGGCAATCGTTCTTCGTCGAAGCGGTGGGACGCGAGGACCTCGTGAACGCGATCGCCCTCAACTCGTCCATGTTCAACGCGGCGCGGATCGTCGGTCCCGCCGTGGCAGGGATCCTCGTCGCCTCCATCGGCGAAGGCTGGTGCTTTTTCGCGAACGCTCTCAGCTACGTGGCGGTGATCGGCGGCCTCATCGCCATGCGGCGAACGCGCGTCCGGTCCGCCGCCCCGAGGGTGTCCACGCTGCGGCGCGTCGCGGAGGGGTTCCGTTTCTCGTCGCGCACGGCGCCCGTCCGCGCGATCCTCCTGCTTCTCGCCGTGACGAGCCTCGCGGGCACTCCGTATTCCGTCCTCATGCCGGTGTTCGCGGAAACGATCCTGCACGCCGGCGCCCGCGGGCTCGGGATCCTGATGGCGGCCTCGGGAGTGGGCGCGCTGATCGGCTCGATCGCGCTCGCGTTGAGGCGCCAGCTGCGCGGCCTCGGAAATTGGGTCGCGTGGGCGGCCCTCGCGCTCGGCCTCGCGCTCCCCGCGTTTTCCCTCTCGAGAAGCTTCGCCGCCTCGGTGCTGCTCCTCGTCCCGGTGGGGTTCGCGTTCATGGTCACGCTGGGATCGGCGAACACGCTCATCCAGGCGATGGTGCCCGACGCGCTTCGCGGACGCGTCATGGCGGTTTATTCGATGATGTTCATGGGGATGGCTCCCTTCGGCGCCTTGATCGCGGGCGCGCTCGCCGGCCGAATCGGCGCGCCCCACACGGTCGCCGCGGGCGGCGCGATCATCTTCGTCGCCGGCGCACTCTTCCTCTGGCGCCTCCCTTCGTTGCGCGGCGAGGCGCGCACGTTGATCCGATACGCGGCGTCGGAGCCGGTTCCCGTGCCCGAGGTCCGCTAGATCCTCACCGGAATGTCTCTTGCAGCGATTTTTCTCCGGGAGGTCCCGATGAAATTGAAGCCCATTCGAGATCAGGTGGTCGTGCTGGTCGGCGCATCGAGCGGGATCGGCCGCGAAGCGGCGATCTTGTTCGCGAGACGCGGTGCGCGCCTCGTCGTCGCCGCACGCGACGAAGATGGATTGCAGACTCTCGTGGACGAGCTACACCGCGAAGGCGGCGAGGCGATCGCCGTGCGCGCCGAGGTGTCCGTCTTCGAGGACGTGCGTCGCATCGGCGAGCGAGCGGTCGAGCAATGGGGGCGCGTGGACACGTGGGTCAATCTCGCGGCCGTGGAGCTCTGGGCCACGGTGGAGCAGACGAGCCCGAAGGAATTCGTCCGCGTGATCGACGTCGATCTGCTCGGGCAGATCTTCGGCGCGAAGGTCGCGCTGCCCCTTCTCAAGAAGGAAGGGCGAGGCGCGATCATCCACATCGGCTCGGTCGAATCGCGGCGCCCCCTGCCGCTCCAGTCCGCTTACGCGGCCGCCAAGCATGGAGTCGACGGGTTCGCGAAGGTGCTGCGCATGGAGCTCCGGCACGACCGGGTCCCCATCTCCGTCACGACGATCCTGCCCGGCACGACCAACACGCCGCTCTTCGAGAAGGCGCGCACGAAGATCGGGGTCGAGCCGAAAGGACCGGCGCCGGTCTATCGCCCGGGCCGAGTCGCCCGAGCCATCGTGCGAGCCGCGGAGAAACCCACGCGCGAGGTCGCCGTCGGCGGAGCCGCGAAATCGATGCTCTTCGTCGACCGCTACGTGACGCCGCGCCTGCTCGACCTCGCGCTGTCCCGCAAAGGCATCGCGATGCAGCGCTCGGATAAACCGAAGACCGAAGACGCGCCAAACAACCTCTTCGCACCAATCTCCGGCTTCGACCGTGTGCAGGGGGTGCAGTAACTCCGCGAAGCGGACGCCCGATCACCCGATCGCCCGATCACCCGATGACGAGCGGCCCCGCGGGGCCGCTCGTCAGATGTTTCTCATCTTCTCTACGTCTACGGCTTGAGGACGATCTTGATGCACCCGTCTTCCTTCTTCACGAACATGTCGTAGCCGTTCGGCGCCTCGTCGAGCGGCAGCCGGTGCGTGATGACGAACGAGGGATCGATCTTCCCGTTCTGAACGAGGTCGTAGAGCTCCGGCAGATATCTCGGCACGTGCGTTTGTCCCATCTTCATTGTGAGCCCCTTCGCGAACGCCGTTCCCATCGGCATCTTGTCCACGAAGCCGCCGTAGACGCCGGGCAGCGAGACCGTGCCCCCCTTGCGGCACGCCTGGATCGCCATGCGGAGAACGGTCGGACGGTCGGACTCGAGGCGCATCGCCTGCTTCGCTTTGTCGTAGAGGAAATCGAGCCCGTCGCCGTGCGCTTCCATCCCGACGGCGTCGATGCAGGAGTCGGGCCCCATGCCGCCCGTGCGCATGTCGAGCTCGTCGAGCACGTCGTCGACCTCGTTTTCGTCGATCACCTCGGCGCCGCCTTCCTCCGCCATCCGCAAGCGCTCGGGCACGTTGTCCACGGCGATCACCCGCTCCGCGCCGAGCAGATAGGCGCTCCGAATCGCGAACTGCCCGACGGGACCGCAGCCGAACACGGCCACCGTGTCGCCGCCTTCGATGGAGCAGTTCTCGGCGGCCATGTATCCGGTGGGGAAGATGTCCGTCAGGAAGAGCACCTTTTCGTCGGGGATGTCTCCCTCGATCTTGAACGCCCCCGCGTCGGCATAGGGCACGCGGGCGTACTCGGCCTGCCCGCCCGCGTAGCCGCCGTACAGGTGCGAGTACCCGAAGAGGCCCGCGCCCGAGTAGCCGTAGAGCTTCTCCGCCATTGCGGCCTTCGGGTTCGAGTTGTCGCAGAGCGACCAGAGCCCCTTCTGGCAGAAATAGCAGCCGCCGCACACGATCGTGAAGGGCACGAGCACGCGGTCTCCGACCTTCAGCCGCTTGTTCCCCGGCCCGACCTCGACCACTTCGCCCATGAACTCGTGGCCGAGGATGTCGCCCTTCTCCATCGAGGGGATGTAGCCGTCGTACAGGTGAAGATCCGAGCCGCAGATCGCCGTCGACGTGATCTTCACGATCGCGTCGCGGGGGTTGATGATGGTCGGGTCCGGAACATTCTCCACGGAAACGTCTTTTTTTCCCATCCAGCAGACGGCCCTCATGGGGTCACCTCCCGCCGGCGCGACCCGGCCGCGTGCGCGGGTTCCGCGCTCCTCTTCTTTCTTCCTCCCACTTTTTCCCGGTCGGGACCGCGTCCCGAGGGCTGGCCTTCTATCGTCGGGATCTCTCCCGTTTCGTTCAGTTGTTTGAAGCGCCGCAGGTCTTCGCGCACCTGGATATGCGGCTCTTCGCCGAAAATTTTTGCGAGGCCGGCGCCCGCCCTGCCGCCGGGCGGCTCGTAGAACAGCGTGACTTCGACGACCGTGCCGCGATTTCCAGTCGCTGGACGGAACCGGACCGATCCTCCGTTGGCGATCTCGGAGCCGGGCAGGCTCCTCCACGCGATCAGCCGCCCGGTTTCCTCTTCCACGATCTCCGCGTCCCACTCGACGTGCGATCCGCCCGGAGCGCGAACGCGCCAGTGCGAACGGCGATCGTCGATGTTTTCGACGGAGTCGATGTGCTTCATGAAGGATGGAAGGTTCTCGAGACGCCGCCAGAATGCGAACAGCTCTTCGGGCGACTTCAAGACGGTGAACGATTCGTTCACTTCTACTGGATCTGCCATGAATTTCTCCTTTCGCCGGAGACTTCCGGATCAGGAATTGGGTGCAAGAGGTGTTCCGGCCATCGAAATGCGGCCGGAAGCCGGGCGGATCAGAGGAAGGTCGTCTGCGAGGGCCCTGCGCGAAGGGAAAAACGGTGAAAGGTCTTCTCGATCTTCGTGTCGACGGCCTCTCCGTGCAGCACGAAGATGTACAGGATCCCGACGGCGATCACGAAGATACCCGCGCCGCGGTTCACCCACACGAGCTTCGAGTAAGAGAAGTGGCGGCGCACGGCATGGACGGCGAAGACGAGGAGAGTCCACCAGGCCAGCGCGCCGAGCGTGACTCCGGCGACGAGGTCGACGGTCAGGATCGAGTGGCCTTTCACGGCGCCGAGCCCCATGGTCGCGAAGATCGCGCCGAACGCGAGGAAAGTCATCGGATTGGTGAGAGTGAGGAGAAAGGTCGAGAGGAAGAGACCGAAGAGTCCGCGGTTGCGGCCGGAGGCGGGCTTTTCATCGCGCGGTTTCGACAGAAAGAGCCGGATCCCCATCACGACGAGGACCGCGCCCCCGACTTTCTGCATCCAGCTGCCGTGCTCGACCAGGAACTCGGAGAGGAAGGTCGCGCCGAAGGCCGCGGCCGTGCCGTACACCGCGTCCGCCGCCGCGGATCCGAGGCCCGAGAGAAATCCCGCGAGCCGTCCCCGATTCATCGTGCGCTGGACGCAGATCGCGGCGATGGGCCCGACCGGGGCCGCGAGCGCAAAGCCGATGATCAGTCCCTTGACGAAGATGCTCGGCACCGGCGAAGCCTATACGCGAAGCTCCTCCAGGCCGTGGTGGTCCCCGGGGCTAAGTGGCGTCGGCCTCCAGGAACCGGCCCATCACCCGATTCCAGCAGGAGACAGGGATCGGTGCGTCGGTGATGTCCTGGTAGAGGACGTGCCCGTCCCGGCACAGGTAGTGCGGCTCGATCCGCGGGAACGGAACGCCTTCGGCGTCGCGCCCGCCGGCAAAACGCCAGACCATCGTCGTGATGCGCCGGGCGCCGCATCCGGGGCAGGGCTCGAGGAGCGCGAAAGGCGGCGCGCCCATCGGCACGTCCTCATCGGCGATCTTTTTCGCCCGCCACGCTGCGATCTCGACGATGGGCGCCATGTCTCGTTCCTCCCAGTCCATGTTCGGGACTGGACCGGACAAAAGGTGTCCGACCTCGCCGCCGCCGCCCGAACGCGGAACGAAACTCGCATTCGCAGCCGGTCCGGGGTTGCCCGGCGGAGGAGCTGCGGCCATGAGCGCCTTGGAAATCGGAGGCCTTTTACTTCTCATCTCCGCCGTTTTCTCGATGCCGGTGTTCGCGCTGCAGGCGCGGGGCCGGCACCCCGACGCCAATCTGACGGGCCGCCCGACGGGAGTGATCCTCGGAAACTGGATCCGCGAGTGGTTCGTCTGGGTGATCGCCCCGGTCGAACGGGCGGCGGTGCTCGCTCGCGTCGCTCCCGAGTCCTTCAACTATGCCGGCCTCGCGCTCGGGGCCGCCGCGGGAGTCGCGGCCGCGCTCGGCCGCCTCGCTATGTCCGGCTGGCTGCTGCTCGCGAGCGGGGCGACGGACGTCCTCGACGGACGCATCGCCCGCGCGCGAGGTCTCGTCAGTCCTTTCGGCGCCTTTCTCGACTCGGCGCTCGACCGCTGCGTGGAGGCGTTCCTCTTCCTCGGGTGCCTCTGGTACTTCCGGGCCCGGCCGGCGGCGGCGCTTCTCTCCGGCGCCGCACTCGCGGGATCGCAGCTCGTGAGCTACGCGCGGGCCCGCGGGCAGGGTCTCGGGGTGGACTGCTCGCACGGGGCGATGCCGCGGGCGGAGCGCATCGTCCTCGTCGCGCTGGGGGCGATCCTCGACGGCCGGGTCGCGGACACCGCGGGATGGCCGCGCGGTTCGCTGCTCGCCCTCGTGATCGGGGTTGTGGCGGCCGGCGCGTGGACCACCGCCGTTTACCGCACCGTGGCGATCGCACGGGCGCTTCGAAACAGGCCCTGACTCGCCGGCTCTTCAGCTCTTGACGGTGGCGAGACCCTCGATCACGCGCGCGCCGGGGATGCGGGAGAGGTCCTTCGGGTCCAGCCGCACTTTCCAGGAACGGCTTCCGCCGCCGACCACCACACGCGGCGCCTCGAGGACGCGCGCGTCGACGAAGACCGGAACATCCGGCGGCAGACCGACGAGCGACACGCCGCCGATCATCATGCCGGTCTTTTCCCGCGTCTCGTCGGCGGACGCGAACGAGAGCCGCTTGACTCCGAGCAGGCGGCTGACGGCGTGGTTCACGTCGAGCCGGCAGTTGGAGAGCACGAGACACGCCGCCCAGCGGCGGGGCTCCTGCCGCGAGGCCACGAGGATGGTGTTCGCGCTCTCGCCCGCGGGAATTCCGTACTTCTCGCAGAACGCGGCGGTGTCGGCGAAGTCGGGATCGCAGGGCATCGCCTCGAATGGGATCTGAAGCTCTCCGAGGGCGTCGCGGACGCGTTCCCAGGCGGCGTCCGCCGGCACTTCCGTCATGGCCGCGCACGCTAAGGCTTGCCACCCGAAAGGTCAACGTCCCTCTGGAAGCCCCGTCGGGCCCATGGCAAAATGGAAACCGGCTTTCGAGTCGAATGCGGTCGAAGGGTTGGGCGCTCGGGTGCGCAGTTCTCTTCGCGGGGGCGGCATCCCTGCTAGCCGGCTCGTCGGCCGATCCTGTCCCGGAGGGCGCGTCTGCCGGCGCATCCGGCACGTCCGACTCCGGCGTAACGAGCCTCGCCTCCCCTCCCTCTGCGCCCCCGCCCGCGCCGCCCGCTCCTGCACCGTCTCGCGTTCCCCTTCGCCTCGATCCCGCGCTGCCCGCTCCCGGCGACGTCCAGAAGAAGACGCTTCTGCTCTCGGGCGCGGTGCTCGTCGCCGTTCCCGTCGCGGGAGAGTTGACGTGGTGGCGCAACGAAGAAACCGAGAGGTTCCACACCGCGAATGAAGGCTGGTTCGGCCGAGGCACGTACGCCGGCGGCGCGGACAAGGTCTCCCACGCCGTCGGCGCCTACATCGTCTCGCGCGAGCTCGCGGCCGCGTTCGAGAGGCTCGGCAACTCGCCCGCCCGCTCGCGAGCCCTGGCTGCCGGACTGACGTCTTTCGCCGGTCTCGTCGTCGAAGCGGGCGATGGTCTCTCCGTCTACGGGTTCGCGTGGCAGGACGCCGTGGCGAACCTCGCCGGCGCTTCGATCTCCTCCGCGATCGGGGCGGCGAAAGCCGACGACCTCGTCGGCCTGCGTTACGGGCTGGTGCACGCCCGGATCCCTCCCGCAGACGGCCGGGCCGCCGCCTACGGGTCCGACTATTCGCGGGAGATCTACAGCGCCGACCTCAAGCTCGCGGGCGTTTTCCGGCGGCTCCACGCCGGCGGGGGACCCGCCCGTTTCCTCATGCTGTCCGTCAACTATGGGAGCAAGGGCTACCGGTTCTCGCCCGCCGACCGCAGAGAAAGAAACGTGGGGATCGACGTCGGGTTGAACGTCCCCGAGCTCCTGAGAGAGGCCGGGGTTCGGGAGACCACCTGGTGGGGGTTGCCTCTCCTGAAGTTCTTCACCTATTACCGCCTCGAATACACCGCATGGGGCTGGCGCTACGACCTGAACCACCACAAATGGTCGGGGTTTGGAACGGGAAACCGGTTCGACCCGGGCAAGGTGATCTACCGGTAGACGGGCGAAGCCTCCGCGAACCGGCTCGGAAGAGCGTCTTGACAGAGCCCGCGAGCCCAACGGAGAATGCCGCAGGCGATGTAAACGATTACACGCGTGTTTGTAAACGATTACAGTGGCGATTGGGGAAGAGGTCGCTCTCCGAACGGGGCGGTGGCCCCGGCCGCGCCGTGAGCGTCACGATGCGCGACGTCGCCCGGGAAGCAGCGGTGTCGGTGGCGACGGTCTCCCGCGTGCTGAACGGCAAGGGCCCCGTTCACGCGGACACCCAGCGGCGCATCCAGAAGATCGCGAAGCGGCTTCACTACGTCCCCCATCCGGTCGCCCGAAGCCTGATCACCCGCCGCACCCTCACGCTCGGCGTTCTGCTTCCGGACCTCTACGGAGAATTCTTTTCGGAGGTCATTCGCGGGATCGACCTCTGCGCGCGCCGGAGCGGATATCACGTCGTCGTCTCGAGCTCGCACAGCGATCGCGAGGAGACCGAGGCCATGATCCGTGCGATGCGGGGGCGCGTCGACGGCATGATCGTCCTCTACCCCGGAACTCGGCCGCCGACGCTGAAATCGATTCTCCCCGATCGGTTCCCCGCAGTCCTCCTGAACAATCCGAGCCGTTCGTTCGACTCATTGAGCATTGACAATTTCGGCGGTGCGTCCGCGATGGTCCGGCACCTGGTGGGCCTCGGCCACCGGCGGATCGCATTCATCGCCGGGCCCGCCGGGAACAGCGACGCCGCGGAACGGCTGCGCGGATATCGCGACGCCGTGCGCGCCTGTTCCGCCGACGCCGACTCGAAGCTCGAGATTCCCGGGGATTTTCGCGAGTCGGCGGGCTACGACGCGTGCCGGCGGATCCGCGCCCTCCGCCCCCGGCCGACGGCGATCTTTGCGGCCAACGACTCGATGGCCATCGGGCTGCTCTACGGCTTTCGAGAAGCCGGCGTCCCGGTCCCCAAAGAGTTCGCCGTGGTGGGCTTCGACGACATTCCGATTGCGAGGTACGTCACGCCGCCCCTGACCTCCGTTCGCGTCCCGATCGCCGCGCTCGGCGAGCACGCGACACAGCTCGTGCTCAAAGCGGTCGAAGAGGGCCCGACGCACCGGAAAACACGGGAGACGCTGGCGACGACGCTGATCATCCGGGCGTCGTGCGGATCCGAGGGCGCGGATCGGAAGAAAAGAAATGCCGCGGTCGTATGACACACGTGGGTTTCGAGAGGCAGTCAGTTTGCAGGTCTGACGCCGGTCGGGAACCGGCGATCCGTTCAATCGATTGGAGGAAGCGATGAGACTCCGAACCGGGTGGGGACTGCTGGTGATCGGGCTCCTGATACTGCTTTACGGCGCGGCGCCTGCGGCCGCACAGACGACGGCGGGAACGCTGCGGGGCACCGTCACCGACGAGACGGGCGGCTCCCTGCCGGGAGGAACCGTGACGGCCACGAATGACGATACGGGGTTTTCCCGTTCGGCGACCACGGCGGCGAGCGGCTTCTACAACCTGCAGCTTCCGCCCGGGCCGTACACGGTCGTCGTCACCCTTCCGAGCTTCGCGACCGTGACACAGAAAGTCCGGATCCAGGTGGGAGACACCCAGACCTTCGACGTCAAGCTGGTGCTCGAGGCGCGGGCGCAGGCCGCGGTGACGGTCACGGCGGAGGCGCCCGTCATCGAGACCAAGAGCAACGAGATCGCGACGAACGTCACGGAGGAGCAGATCCGCCACCTGCCCCAGGACAACCGCAACTTCCTCGCGTTCGCGGC
>DASQJK010000067.1:0-2326 GCA_035631095.1 Thermoanaerobaculia bacterium | reverse complement strand
CAGCCGCCACGCCCCACGGCGCCGTCCACGAACGAGACGCCGGCGCAGTTCCGCGCCGTGGACTCGACGTGGGACCACGTGCGGCGCGACGTGATGATCCCGATGCGCGACGGCGTGAAGCTCCACACCGTCATCCTCGTGCCGAAAGGCGCGAAGGGAGCGCCCATCCTGCTGACGCGCACCCCCTATGACGCCTCCGAGCTCACGAGCCGCTCGCACAGCTCGCACCTGGGCTCGATCCTCTACGGCTACGACAACGCGACCGACGTCATCGTCGAGGGCGGGTACATCCGCGTCGTCCAGGACGTGCGCGGCAAGCACGGCTCGGAGGGCGACTACGTCATGAACCGGCCGCTCCACGGGCCGCAGAACCCCACTCCCGTCGACCACGCCACGGACACGTACGACACGATCGACTGGCTCGTGAAGAACGTCCCGGAGAGCAACGGCAGGGTCGGCATCATCGGAATCTCCTACGACGGGTTCCTCCCGCTCATGGCGCTCGTCAATCCGCATCCCGCGCTGAAGGTCTCCGTCCCCATGAACCCGATGGTGGATGGATGGATGGGGGACGACTGGTTCCACAACGGCGCCTTCCGCGAGCAGGGCATCGGATACATCTGGGATCAGGAGGCGACGCGCAAATCCGACGACAAGTTCTGGAAGAGCCACTACGACGACTACGACATGTTCCTCGCGGCGGGATCGGCCGGCGAGCTCGGCCGCCGGCACGGTATGGAGCAGGTCGGATTCTGGAAGAAGATCGTCGAGCATCCGAGCTACGACGCCTTCTGGCGCGATCAGGCCGTCGACAAGATCCTCGCCGCGCAGCCGCTCAAGGTGCCCGTCATGCTCGTGCACAGCCTCTGGGATCAGGAGGACATCTACGGCGCGATCGCCGTCTACAAGGCGATCGAGCCGAAGGACACCGGGAACGACAAAGTATTTCTGGTGCTCGGGCCGTGGCACCACGGCCAGGAGATCCTCGAGGGCAGCAGCCTCGGCGCCGTGAAATTCGGAAGCGACACCGCGAAGGAGTTCCGCCGCGACGTGCTGCGGCCGTTTCTCGACCGGTATCTCAAGGAGGGCGCGCCGAAAGCGGATATCGCTCCGGTGACCGCCTATGAGACCGGCACGAACACGTGGCGCCGGCTCACGGCATGGCCCGCGGGCTGCGCCGCCGGAGCCGGCTGCACGGTCAAGGCGACTCCCCTTTACCTCAGCGCGGGCGGCAAGCTCAGTCTCGCGCCTCCGGCCGCGGGAGGCTCGCAGTTCGAGGAGTACGTCTCGGATCCGGCCAAGCCCGTCCCATTCATCTCGCGTCCCGTCGATGCCAGCGGCGCGCGCTGGGCGAGGTGGCTCGTCGACGACCAGCGAGAGCCGTCCGGCAGACCGGACGTGCTCGTATTCGTGTCGGACGTCCTGACGGCGCCCGTAAAGATCTCCGGGCAGCCCGTCGCCAACCTCGTCGCTTCCACTTCCGGCACGGACTCCGACTGGGTCGTGAAGGTGATCGACCTCTACCCCGACGAAGTCGCCGGGGATGCGCCGATGGGCGGCTATCAGCTCATGGTCTCCGCCGACATCTTCCGGGGCCGCTACCGCGAGAGCCTGGAGACCGCGAAACCCATCGCGGCGGACAAGCCGCTCCTCTACAAGTTCGCGCTGCCCACGGCGAACCACGTCTTCCTCCCCGGGCACCGGATGATGGTTCAGGTGCAGTCGAGCTGGTTCCCCCTCTACGACCGCAACCCGCAGACGTTCGTTCCCAACATCTTCTGGGCGAAGCCGGAGGACTACAGGAAAGCGACGCAGCGGATCTGGCATTCGCCGGCGGCCGGACAGGCGAGCTTCGTCGAGCTCCCTCTGGTGACCCCGTGACGGCAAAGCGCGCATCCCGCCCGCACAAGAAACGCAAATCGCCAGGCGGCTCCGCGCGGTTCGACCGGCTGCTGGCCGGTCTGTCGACCGAGGTGCTCCAGCCGCCCACGATGAAGGGACTGAAGAGCTGGGTCTCCGAAGCGGCCCGGGACCGCACGCTCTTCATCACCGACACCGTCTGGGGGACGATCCGCTGGAAGAAGTGGGTGGGCCGCTCCCTCGGGCCGACGCTCGCGAGCGGCTTCCTCGTCGAGCACTTCTTCCACGAGATCCGGGGCAACGACCTCGGCGGCGGCGTTGTCCAGGATACGTCCCGCTGGGTCAAGGGGCCCGCGCCGTCCGTCTGGGACATGCCGGACGACGCCGAGCATCACCAGGTCGGGTACATGTTCTGGGTCAAGCGTCCGTGGGTCAACGCGGTGACGATCTCGTTCGCGGAGAAGCA
>DASQJK010000066.1:0-6639 GCA_035631095.1 Thermoanaerobaculia bacterium | reverse complement strand
TCTCGGAGGAGAAATCGCGAACGAACCCGCGCGGCGTCGCGAAGAGAGGCAGGAGCAGAGCCGCCGCCGCTCCGCGTTTCAGTTTTTTCATTTGGTGACGGATTCTATGCGCGGGCGCGCGATTCCCGTTGCGTCTCCGCGCCGTCTTCCCTAAAATGAAAACGTTGACAGGGCGGGCCGGACGAGGCGTCGCGGCCTGGAACGCTTCGGAGGGCGAAACGTGCTCGACTTCGCTCCGAACGCTCGGTTCCTCCGGCCAGACGGGCCGCGCCTGATCCATTCCGGAAAATCTCGATGAAGCTCGTATGGTCGCAGCCCGCCTCTTCCGCCGACCGGCCGCGCTCGCTTCTTCTCCTCGGCGTGGTCTGCATCTTCTTCGGAGGCGCGGTCGTCGGCCGCCCCGGGCCCGAGTCGCCGAGAGTCTTCCGCGCCGCGGCCGCGAGCCTCGTCGGCACGGGCCTCCTCGTCTGCCTGGCGGGCGGCGTCTCCCTCATCTTCCAAAGACAGAAGAGTCGTCCCGCTTTGACCCTGGCCGATCCTTCCCGGCCGCTGTCGGATGGCGACGGCGCCGGATTGAGAGAGGAGGAACAGCGGTGAATCGCGAGAACGTCGTTCCCTTCATCTCCTCGGAACACGGCGCTCTGGCGCGCCGCGGCGCGCCGGACAAGTCCCGCAGGCCCGACAAGTGGCGCAAGCTCGCCCCGATGGTGGACGTCGAGTGCCCGCTCTGCGGCGCGACGCTCTTCGTCGATGCCGCGAGCGTGCTGGCCCGCCCGGAGATCCTCTGCGCCGGTTGCGACTCGACGATCTCTGTCGAACGGGGGGAAACGGGCTAGGGAGCGGCGCCCCGCGGTACTCCGCGGAAAGGACGCCGCGATCCCTGTTCGAGCGCGCGCGTCCCACGCGCGCGACGAACAGGATGGAAAGGATGCGCCTGAAGCAGGAGCGGTAAACGGGCTACTTAGTTCGCCCGGGCGCCTTCGGCCTTCGCCCTACCGGACCAGGTCTCTGATCGCCGGCACGCCGAGCACGAAGAGGATCAGCGACAGCGTCAGCGAGACGAATCCGAGGAAGAGGGCGATCGGCGCCGTGGTGCGCGCTACGACCGCAAACAGCTCGGATCCGAGTCCCAGCACCATGCAGACCGCGGCGATTCGCACCATGGGAAAGCCCCCCGGCGCGCAGGCACTGCGAAACTCGTGCCTGGAAAAACCTGGCGCCTAGCGGCTCCCGTCTCCCCCCTCCGGCTTCAGATACGCCCACCGGTGAGTCATGTCGAGGATGGAGCTGAACCGAATCAGCACGGCCGTCGAGAGCCGCCCGTCGTCGCCCGATTCCGGGTCGAACGCCTCCGGGTGGCGCACGAAATCGAGAGGCGGCAGCGAGAACGGCCCCCAGCGAAGGCCGCTCGCGGAGGCAGCGCCCTGCGCCGGCGGTTCAGGAAGGCCCGCGCGGTCGGCGGATGCGGGCGACACGGCGATCGCCTCGGGAACGGGAACCGCCGTCAGAAGCCGGAGGATCTCCTTGCGGTGGTTCACGATCGCCACCGGACGGTTTTCATCGTCGTCGAGGACCGCTCGGTAATAGCCCTCCGGGCGCACCCATTTCTCGGGGTCGTGCACACGGAGGCGCCTGCCTTCCCGGTCGTACTCGACGATCGCCTCCCGAAAGAGGGCGCCGCCGGCCGCCGCGTCCGCGCCCTCGGGAATCGAGTCGGACGCTTCGACGCAGATCGAGGGCTCGCTCCAGGTGCCGACCGCGAATCGCGCCCCTCGCGCGAGCCGCCGCCCGAAGACGTCGGTCGTCCAGAACAGGGGGAGCGACCCGGCGGGCGACTTTCGGAGCCGCACGGGCCCCTCCACCTCGCCGTCCACGGCCAGATTCCACTCTCTTCCCGCGACACTCGCCCGGACGGCAGCGACTTCCGGCCGCGCGGGCAGAAAGGGCGCTTCCGCGCTCGAGCCGGCGCTCCAGGACCCGGTCCAGCCGCCGACCGCGGCATCCTGGAGCGTATCGGTGGGAAGGTTCGTACCCTTCTGCTCCACGTCGACCGGCATTCCGCGGCGGGAGGAGTCGCGCCATCGGGTCCCGCTGTCGAAATCCAGAACAAGTCCTGCCGATCGGGCCGACATCAGGCGCATCCCCTTGCGGGCGAAGGTGAGAAGGAGCGGATTGCCGCCCTTGACGAGGAGCCGCACGGAAACTTCGCTCGCCGTCGCCGGGCCGAGCGAAATCTTCGCGCGCTCAGCGTCTTCGAAGAGATAAGCTCGGCGCCAGAAATACGAACGGGTCAGAAGCTCCGCGAGAATCGGCTCAGAGACGACGCGTGTGATTCCGTCCTCGTCGGTGAAGTAGGCTTTGCCGCCCTGGATTCCCCGCACCGTCGTGAATCCGGCCGACGAGACGGTCTCCCTGTATCGCTGCGGGTCCCACTCGATCTGATGCGTGCCTCGCGCCGGCGAAGCGCGGGACGAGAGCTCGAGGCGGATCACCTGCGAGCCGGGCAGAGGGCGCACCCCGGATGCGCGCCGGTACTCCTCGAGGATGCGTGTCGCGAGGCGATCTCGCGAAACGCAACCGATCGCGAAGGAGAGCCCCGCCGCGGCGAGACAGACGGCCGCCGCTCGCCGGGAAAGGTGTGCGTCCCGCATCGCGGCCGCATCTTAATGCCCGCGGACCGCGCGAATAAAAAAAGCTCGCCGCAGCCCTTTTTCTTGCTTGTGCCCGAAAAACGGTGGTTAGAATAGCCCACCAATTTTGATTCCGCCGGCAACGGCGATTCCACAAAGAAGAAGGGGTAGTGAATATGGCCAAAGACTCGAAGTCGCTTTCCAAGTCCCAGATCGCCGATCACCTCGCCAAGTCCACGGGAAACACAAAGCGCGTCGCAACACAGTTCCTGGATGACTTGACGTCGCTGGCGTACAAGGAAGCGAAGAACAGCTTCACGATCCCCGGCGTCGGGAAGCTCGTGCTCGTCAACCGAAAGGCTCGCCTCGGCCGCAACCCCGCTACCGGCGAAGAGATCAAGATTCCCGCGAAGCGCGTCGTGAAGTTCCGCGTCTCCAAGAAGGCGAAGGACGCCATCCTGGGCTCGAAGAAGTAACGAGCTCTCGGACCAGAAAAAAAGCGGTCCCGCGGGACCGCTTTTTTCTTTGTGGCCGATCCGCCGAAGCGTCTTACTGCGGCGAGAGCGTCTTCGACTTGGTGGTCTTGGTCGTCGTGGTCGTCTTCGAGGTCACCGAACGGACGACCGGCTTGCCGCTCACCATCGTCGTCTGAACCGTCACCGTCTTCCCGACGGCGATGTCCTGCGGGAGCTGGGAATCCGTCGTGATCGTGTAGGTCGTCACCTTGTTGCCGGGTCCGACGACCGTGATGGACTGGCCGGGCTCGTACGCTTTGACGGTCCCGGAAACGGTCGTGGTCTTCGTCGTGCGGGTCGTCTCCTGCGTCGCTACGGCGGGAGCTTCCTGCGGAGCCGTCGCCGAGCTCGAAGAAGACATCTGCCGGGTCGTCGTGGTCTGGCGGGAAGACGTCGAACTGCCGGAAGTCGCCGAGCTCGAGGAAGCCGGGACGCCCGGTTCATCCTTCACTTCGGTGCGCGTCTGCTTCGAGCCGTCCGGAGCCGTCGATTCGACGAGGCTGATCCTCTGTACGCGAAGAGAGCCGTCGACCGGCGAGCTGTACACGGTGATGCGGCGGCCGACCTGGACCTCACTCGGCACGGTGACCGCGGAGTCGAGGGTGTACGTCTGGGTCTTCCCATTCGCGTCGCGGACGACGATGGTCTGCCCGGGCTGGTATTGCACCACTTCACCGGTGATCGTGGTCTGTGTCGTGGTCGAGCCGTCCGGGTGCTGGGTCGACGTCGCCTGAGTCGTCGTGGTCGACGTCGTGGTCGGCGTCTCCTGGGCGAGAGCGAAGGAGGCGCCCGCCGCGAGAGCGACGAGAGCGAGCTTCAAGTTTCTGGTCATCTGCTTTCTCCTTTCGAAAAGCGAAGAAAAAAAGCCCCCCGAAGGGGGCGAGATCGCGCTGGGTTTTTCCTCAGGCCGCTTTCTTCGTGGTCATCTTGGTCTTGGTCTTCTTGGCGGCGGTGGCGGGCCCGATCATGGTGGCCTTGTTGCCGTTGTCGCCCTTCGTGTACGTCACCTTGACCTTGTCTCCGACGTTGACGGCCGAGCCGGCCATCGAGACGTTCTCGTCGAGGTCGAACGAGTAGTCCTTGTTCTTCGGACCGGTCACGGTGATCTTCTTGCCGGCGTCGTAGGTCTTCACCGTTCCGATGACGACTTCCGTCTTCGTCTTGGTGTTCTTGCCGGGTCCCTTGTGTTTGGTCGTGGTTTCGCTGTGCATGGTGCCCCCGGGCGCGGGCGTCGTCGACGCCGTCTGCCCGAAAGCGAATGCCGCCGCGCCCAATGCGACGACGAGGGTTGCGGTTACTCGGATGCGCTTCATATGACTCTCTCCTTCGAGGGCCCAAAAGGGGCCGTTCACCTCTGGAGTATCAAGAATCGTGCCCAGAAAACTTCCCCGGCTGGGTTATTCTCGAAGCGCGATGCGGCGGTTCATTCCCACCCTGGTTCTGGTGCTGATCGTCCTGGCGCCCTCCCCGTCGCCCGCCCTGCCCGAAGCGCCGAAATGGCCCCTGACGCTGCGGGAAGGGTTGCCCTCCTCGCTCGAGGGATGGGCAGCGGCGCCGAACGACCCCCTCCCGGAAGAGGACGAGAACGCGATGGGGAAGTACACCGAGGTCGGCCGTTTCTTCCAGAAGGTCGAGAGCTCGAAGTCGACCAAGCAGTTCCGTCTGAGCGTCCAGGACTACGGCCCCGGCCGGGACCTCGTGCCCCAGCTCAAGAACGCGTTCCAGGAAGCGGCCTCCTCCGGCGTCGAGACGCGTTCCCTCGAGATCGGCCGCTACCGCGCGTTCGTCGTGACGGACCGCTCGGCGGGCAAGCCCACGACGATCGTCACGGTCATCGTGTCGCCCTCGCGGCTGGTGCTCGGTCAGGGAGCCAACGTCGCGGGGGATGAAGCCGTGGCGCTCGTTCGAAACGTGGACCTCGCGCGAGTCGCGGCCGCGAAGTGACGTTGCGAGTCCGGCGCGCGGTTGCCGACGACGGGCCGCGGATCCTCGAGCTCGACCGCGAGCTCGCCGACTTCGAGAAGCTGCGCGGCCCCGACGACGCCGAGGGCCGGCGTCTTCTTTCCTGGATCTTCGACGAGAAGCGCCTCGAGGCTCTGGTCGCCGAAGACGAGGGACAGATCGTCGGCATCGCTCTCTTCTACGAGGGGCTGGGGACGTTCCGCGCGAAGCCTTTTCTCTACCTCGAGGACCTCGTCATCGCGGCGAGGGCTCGCAGTCGCGGAGTGGGCGAAGCGCTGATGGCCGCGCTCGCGCGGGAGGTCGTCTCCCGCGGCGCCCTGCGCCTCGAGTGGACGGTGCTCGACTGGAACGAGGGCGCGATCCGCTTCTACGAGAGGCTGGGCGCCCGCCGCCCGCACGAGTGGATCAAGTACGCGCTGGAGGACGAGGCTCTCGAGGCGCTGGCGAAACTCGGCTGACGAACCTCACCGCTCCGAACGCGGCGGGAGAGGCCGCGGCTCGCGCGGGACCTTTGGGGCGTCGGGGCGGATGGGCTCGCGGGCCGGCAACGGAGTGATCGTGATCTGAAATGGGTCCGCCGCGCCCCCTCCGGGTCCCGAATTCACGACCGTGACGATCGCCGTGCCCGGAGAAGCGACGTCCTCCGCGGTGATCGAGACGACGAGGATCGTGGGAGGACAAATCCCGGGGCAAACGGTGGGCGGGACGAGCCGCGCCGGTCGCGGCGAGCCGTTCCAGTACGCCTGGATTCCCGTAGCGAAAGTGGCCTGCTGAAAGGAATCCGCGACGTTGAGCTCGAAGGCGGCCGCGCCCGCGGTCACGCTTCGCGGAAAGACCGCCCCGATGACGGGCCGAGGGTTGAGCACCTGGAGCGCCACCGCGACCGAGGCACCGGCGAGCTCCGCGGGAGCTCGCATGGTCACCGTGACGGGGAACGGCGCCGCCCGAAGAGGACTGAGCCAGACGAGGGTTTCCGTCCCGAGGGGCGCGGCGTCGATTTGATTGGACGCGTACGAAGGGAAGGCGATCACGGAGTCGTCCGACGACGTTAGCTCGAGAGCGAATTGGAAGGGCTGCGGCGGATTGAGCCGAACGCGGAGAAGGGTGCTCCGGGTGCTCGGGATCGAGACGGGCGGGTCGATGACGGTCAGCGTCGGATACGGGTACCGGTAGACGGCGATTCCCTCGCCCGCTTCGGGTAGCGCATAGACCATCCGGCCCGCCCGATCGGCAAGGACGGTCCGCACGCCGCCCGCAGGAAGTCCCTCCGAAAAGCTTTCCCACCCCGATGCGCTCCGAAAAACCCCGGAGGCCGTCGCCGCGTAGCTCACCTGGTTCTCGCTCGCCGGTCTCCGATCGCGCGGGAAGACGACCGAACTGATTGACTCGCCGGCGAGACCGCCTGTGGCGTCCTGCCAGCTCGAACCGTCGAGCGTCCAGAAGAGGCCTCTCTCCGTGGTCGCGAACGCGCCGGAGGTCCCCTGGATCTGTCGGATCCTCCCGGGCGGATCCGCGCCGGCGCTCCACGTCCC
>DASQJK010000065.1:0-4898 GCA_035631095.1 Thermoanaerobaculia bacterium | reverse complement strand
CGCAGAGCATCGCCGCGATCGCGAGCCCGCCGCCCGAGAGGACGAGTCCCCAGGGAAGTTTCCCGGCGAGGACGCCCTCGATGATCGTCTTCATGAGAACCGCCTGGGGAGCCGGAATCTCTTTCGAGCCGAACGTGTAGGCGCTCCCGAGGAGGATGACCGTGCCGGCGACGGCCCAGCATGCGACCGCGGCGCCGATGAGCTGTCCGAGCTGCTGGCGCGCCGGAGTCGCTCCCACGAGGTATCCGGTCTTCAGGTCCTGCGAGATGTCGCCCGCCTTCGATGCCGCGACGGCGACGATCGTCCCCACGGTCAACACGGCGGCCCGGGCGCCCGCGTCCGTCCACCCCATTGCGGCGAAGACGGAGGCCACGCCGAGCAGCGTGATCAGCGTGATCCCCGACGTGGGTTGCGACGACACGCCGACGATGCCGACGATCCGCGCGGCCACCGTGACGAAGAGCACCCCGAAAATGCCGACGCCTGCCGCGCAGACCGCGCGCGGCAGCGGACCCATGCCTCCGGCGAAGACTCCGGGGACGAGAGCGGCGGCCAGAACCACCAGCGCGACGGAGCCGAGGACGAAGAACCCGGGCAAGTCGCGATCGCAATGCCGGGAGGTCGGCTGTCGGCGGTCTGCAGTCGGCAGTGACCTCGTCGAGCCGGCTGTCGACCGTTGACTGTCGACTGCGGAGCGCTCACTCCTCATCCCCCGCAGCACTCCCGCCAACGCCTTCCCCATCGTCGGCAGATTCCGGACGACGGTCAGGATCCCGGCGACCGCCACCGCGCCCGCTCCCACGTACCGCACGTATCGCGACCAGATGTCCGACGCAGACATCGCACCGATCGGCCGGACGGTCTCGGGGAAGAGCGGTCCCGGCAACCCGGAGCCGATCCAGGTGATGAGCGGAATGAGCACGAGCGAAGAGACGAGCGAGCCCGCGACGAGCACGGCGGACTGCCGGTAGCCGAGGATGTATCCGACTGCGAGCAGGGCGGGAGCGACCTCGATCGCCAGCACCGCGTTCGGCAGGACGGGCAGACGCGCGGAGATCTCGCTCGGAAAAACGAAGAAGAGGGCGAACACGAGCTTCAGCGCGGCGCCGAGGAGAATCCCCCGGAAGATCCACGTCCCCCCGCCGGTCCTCTTCGTGGTCGCCTGCAGGACGACGGCGCACGCGGTGCCCTCGGGATAGGGAAGCTCGTCGTGCGCTTCGACGATGAGCAGGCGGCGGAGCGGGATCATCGCGGCGAGCCCCAGGAGACCGCCGAGGAAGCAGAGCGCGACGACCTGGATGTAAGGGGGCGCCATGCCCCAGAGGAAGAGCACCGGGATCGTGAAGATGGTGCCGGTCGCGAGCGCGGTGGACGCGGAGCCGACCGTCTGCGAGATGTTCGCCTCCAGGATCGTTCCGCGGCGCCCGATCAGCGTGAAGATGGCGACGGCCATGACCGCCGCGGGGATCGACGCGGAGACCGTCAGTCCGACGCGAAGCCCGAGGTAGGCGTTCGCCGCCCCGAAGACGACGCCGAGCAGCACGCCGATCAGGACCGCCCGGAGAGTGAACTCTGCCGTCTCGGGAGGCGTCGTCGGCGGCGAAGCCATCAGGCGGATCGTATGGCGCATACAATCCGTCTCACCCGTTTCTTTTTTACATTCGAGGTACCGACGCATGACCCTGAACTCCGGCTCCCGGCTGGGCCCCTACGAAATCGTCGAAGCCATCGGTGCGGGCGGCATGGGAGAGGTTTACAAGGCTCGCGACACCCGCCTCGAGCGCACGGTCGCCATCAAGGTGGTGCCCGACCACCTCTCCAAGGACGAGGACGTCCGCCAGCGCTTCGAGCGCGAGGCAAAGACGATCTCGTCGCTCTCGCATCCCCACATCTGCGCGCTGTACGACGTTGGCAGCCAGGACGGGGTCGAGTTTCTCGTCATGGAGTTCCTCGAGGGCGAGACGCTGACGGACCGCCTCGGCAAGGGGCCGCTTCCCGTCGAGCAGCTGCTGCGCTACGCGATCGAGATCGCGGACGCGCTCGAGAAGGCGCACCGGCAGGGAATCATTCACCGGGATTTGAAGCCCGCCAACGTCATGCTGACGAAATCGGGCGTGAAGCTGCTCGACTTCGGGCTCGCCAAGGCGGTCGCCGCGATGAGCCCGAATTCCTCGATGACCGCGCTCCCGACGGTGGCACCCAACCTGACGCAGGCCGGGACGATCCTCGGCACCTTCCAGTACATGTCGCCGGAGCAGCTCGAAGGAAAAGACGCAGACGCGCGCAGCGACATCTTCGCGTTCGGCGCGGTGCTCTACGAGATGGCGACCGGACGAAAGGCGTTCGAGGGCAAAAGCCAGGCGTCGCTGATCGGCTCGATCCTGCGCGACGAGCCGGCGCCGGTTTCGGTGGTCCAGCCGATGACCCCGCCCGCGCTCGACCGCGTCGTCAAGACGTGCCTCGCGAAGGACCCGGAGGACCGCTGGCAGACGGCGCGCGACGTCCTCCTCCAGTTGAAGTGGATCCAGGAGGGCGGATCTCTCGCCGGGCTGCCCGCGCCCGTCGCGGCGCGCCGAAAGAATCGCGAGCGGATCGCCTGGGCTGTCGCAGCGGCATTCGCGGTGGCGGCGGCGGCGCTCGGCTTCGCGGTCCTTCGCCGTCCCCAGGTTCCCCTTCACACCGTGCGATTCGAGATCGGCACTCCGGAAGAGGTCACCTCCGTAGACGCCCCGCGGATCTCCCCGAACGGCCGCGTCATCGCTTTCAATGCGGTGGACACGACCGGGAAGACACGGATCTGGGTCCGCGCGTTGAACGCGCTCACCGCGCAGCCCCTCGCCGGGACGGATGGAACGACCCGACCCTTCTGGTCCCCCGACAGCCGCATGCTCGCCTTCTTTGCGGACGGCAAGCTCATGAAGATCGACGCCTCGGGAGGACCCTCGCAGAAGATCTGCGACGCCCAGACGGGGTCGGACGGCACGTGGAGCGGCGACGGCGTGATTCTCTTCGACGGGCGGTCGACCGACCCGATCATGCGGGTCTCCGCTGCCGGAGGGATCCCCACGGTCGCGGTCAAACCGGAGCCCTCGCGAAAGGAGACCACCGTCGGATGGCCGGAGTTCCTGCCCGACGGGCGGCACTTCCTCTATCTCGCGACCGGCGCCAAGCCGGACGACAACCTGTATCGCGTCGGGCTCCTCGATTCGACCGAGTCGCTGCCGCTCGCCCCGGCGCAGACGCTCGTGACCTATACGCCGCAGGGGTACATCCTCTTCGTTCGCGACAAGACGCTGGTCGCCCAGAAGTTCGACCTGAAGTCTCGGAAGACGGCGGGCGAACCAATCCCGCTCGCCGAGCACATCGCGACCGATTCCGTGGGCCTCGCGCGGTTCTCCGTTTCGCGCGACGGAACTCTCGCGTATCGCACCGGCGAGTCCGGCACTCGCCTGCTCTGGGTGGACCGGAGCGGGAAAGACGTCGAGACCCTCGGGGATCCCGCGGAATACCACGATCCGGCGCTCTCGCCTTCCGGCGACCGCCTCGCTTTCCAGCTCGACGACCCTCGAAACGGGAAGGCGGACATCTGGGTGCGGGACGTCGCGCGCGGCGTGAACTCGCGTTTTACGTTTTCCTCCGGCGACTCCCTGGAGCCCGTGTGGTCTCCCGACAGCAAAACGATCGTGTTCCGATCCGGCCCGGGGTGGGATCTGTACGAGAAGCCCGCGGACGGAGAGGGTCAGGAGAAGCTGCTTCTCCATACCGACGAACAGAAGATCCCGACCGATTTCTCGCGCGATGGGCGTTACCTGGTCTTCCAGAGCCGAGGGAAGGAAACGGGCTGGGATATCTGGGCTCTTCCACTCTTCGGAGACCGGAAGCCTTTTCCATTCCTGAAGACCCGGTTTACCGAAGTCGGTGCCGTGCTATCCCCCGACGGACGCTATGTGGCTTACCAGTCCAACGCTTCCGGCCGCGCCGAGGTGTACGTGCAGACCTTTCCCGATCCGGGAGGCAAGTGGCAGATCTCGACCGCTGGAGGATACGAGCCCCGCTGGCGCTCTGACGGGCGAGAGCTCTACTACCGCGGGGACGACCAGAAGCTGATGGCGGTCGGGATCGAAACAAGTCCGAAGTTCACGGCGGGCGTGCCCAAGGCGCTGTTCCAGAGCCGGTTCGAAACGTCCATCACGCGTAACCGATACCTGCCGTCACCCGATGGCTCCCGGTTTCTCGCGGTTGGAACTCTGAGCCGCGAGTCGATCACGCCGACCACGGTCGCATTGAACTGGTTCGCCGAGCTCGGCCACTAAGCGGCGGCCCGCGCGAAGCGCGGAAAAGCGCGCCGCGTCAGAGTCAGCGTCCTCCGGTCTTCTCCATCTCGTCGTAAACGAGGCGCGAGATCTTCGCGCCGATCACGAGGGCGGCGTTGTCCGCTCCGGGCCGCTTGTCCCGGCCTCGCCGCGTGCAGATTGCGATCGTGTAGCGGGAATGCGGCCCTTTGACGTAAGCGGCGTCCGTTCGGATCTCACCCTTCACGCCCTTCGCGTCCGGAAGCTTCTCCTCGTCCCAGCCGGTCTTGTTCGCCACGAAGATCTTGTCGCGCTCGAAGGGCAGCGAACGCGGGATCATCTGCCGGTCGAACTGGTTGCCCAGGATCGCCAGCATCTCGTCGCAAGCTGCGCCCGAGACCACCTTGCCGTCGGCGATGAGGCCCATCAGCCGCGCCGCTTCGTTCGGAGTGATCATTCCCAACCCGAACTCGCGCTCGAGCTCCGGGAAGACGTCAGGGTGCCCGTCGCGAAACGTCGGACGGAAGATCTTCGTGTCCCTCAGTCCGTAGGAGTCCATGCGCCGGTCCGTGTTCGCCGCACCGACTTCCCGCACCAGGAGGTTCG
>DASQJK010000064.1:0-4631 GCA_035631095.1 Thermoanaerobaculia bacterium | reverse complement strand
CGTTTGCGGGAAGGTCCACCTGCTTCAGTCGGATCAGCTCCTGGCGGCGCGCCTCGATCGACTCGGCCGTTCCGTAGAGGTACTCGCGGGCGGGAGCGCGCAGGTCCGGGAAGCGCATGAGGAGCGCCTCGCGGACGACGGAGCGCCGGTGCTCCTCGAGCCCGCTCGCCCGAGTCAGCGCCGTCAGGTACTCGCGGCCCTCCTCCTCCGTCGCTCCCTGTACGAGGCGCACGGCCAGATTCCCGGGGTCGAAGAATTCCTTGAGCCGCGCGCGGAGCGCCGAGAACTCGTCCTGGCGCAGCGCGTCGACGAGAGCGAGAAAGAGCGCGGGCGTCGCGGGAGCGTTCTCCTCGTGCAGCCGTTCGGCGAGCCACACGAACGCGCGCGGAGCCGAGCGAGGGGAGCGCAGGATGCGCCTCGCGATCTCATCCCGCCGCGCACCCGTGGCCCCGAGCTCCTGAAAGATGTAGGCGAGCACGCGCGAGTCGTCTTCGCGGTGGAACTGTTCCGCGAACAGATCGGCCCAGCCCTCCGACGAGGCGCGAACCGCCTGGAGCGCCTTCTCGCGCGCCGAGGAATCGTGAATTCGCGAGATGACGCCGGGGACGTCGGGCGAGGCGAGCAGCTGAGCGGCAGTGAAGGGCTCCTCGAGCGAGGGCACCATCCGCAGCGCCGTCTGAGAGAGCTCCCATGCGAGGGCCGGATCCCGGGGAGCCGCGTTCGAGGCCTCCTTCGCGAGCCGGTCCGCGAACTCCTGCGCGAGTCCCTTTGATCGCTTCCCGTGCTTGCGCGCGAGCTCGATCTGTTTGCGCGGCTCCGCCGAGAGAAATGCGGCCCGGATCGACTCGTCGGCTGCGCCGGCGCTTTCCGACCAGCTGATCTTTCCCGACTTGGCCGAGCCGGAGACGAGGAGCTGCGGATGCTTTTTCGCCGCCGTCCAGAAGCTCGTCCAGCGCGACTCGTCGACGATCCCCGCGAAGTGCTCCTTCAGCTCGCCGAGTGTCACCGGGCGGCCGAGGCTCGCGAGAAGGCGGCGCACGGCTTCCGACGGGTCGGAGGCGGCGAGGGCCTTCAGCTCCTCCGGCCGAAGGAGCTTGTCGCGGAGGAAGTGACCCTCGGGGATGGGCTCGAGGGAACGCTCGGCGGAGACGAGCGAGAGGGGGAGCTTTGCGCCGCCCACCTCGAACCGAAGGACGTCGAGCGCCGGGTTCATTTCGACGATGCGCCCGGGCCCGCGTCCGGGCAGATGGTAGACGTCTCCGGGCGCGAAGCGCAGCCAACGCTCGATTTTCCCGGCGGCGGCGGCCGGGTCCGGAGCGGACGTGATGGCGGTCTTCGTGAGCACGAGGGACAGCGCCGGGTGGCCGGCGAACCTCTCGCGAAGAGCCTTGTCGAGGTCCGAGCGCACGGAGGCGTCCGTCGGCGCCATGCGGGCGAGCTCCAGGAGGACGCGCATGCGACCCTCGAAGTCGTTTCGCCCGCCGAGCTCGTCGGCGAGCAGTCGGAGCCAGCCGACCGCTCCGGCGCCGTGGCCTTTCTTCTTGGCGGCCGCGGCGACCGCGAAGAAGCTGGGGAGATCGAGGTCCCCGGCCTCGACGCGGCGGACCCACTCCTCCTCCATTTCCGCAAATTTCTTGCGTTCGAGGAGAGTGGAAAAAGCCGGAGGGATGAGCTCGGAATCGGGCACGCGAGGGGCGATACTAACCCGTGATGAGCGGCTCACCCGAATATCTCCACTCCGGCGAGCTCGCGAAAGCTTGCGGTGTCTCCCCCGACACGTTGCGGCACTACGAGAAACGCGGGCTCCTGCCTTCGCCGCGCCGGCTCGCCAACGGCTATCGGGCGTATACGACGGAGACGGTCCGCCGCGTGCTCGTCATCCAGCGCGCTTTGTCCGTCGGGTTCACGCTCGACGAGCTCGCGCGCGTGCTGCGGGCGCGCGACGGGGGCCGGCCGCCCTGCCGCCAGGTTCGGGCGATGGCGGAAGCGAAGCTTCGGGAGCTCGAAGGGAGGATGCGCGAGCTCTCGACGCTGCGCCGCAGCCTGAAGGCGACGCTCTCGCTCTGGGACGAGCGGCTCGCCTCGACGCCGGACGGCGCGCCGGCGGGCCTCCTCGACAGCCTCGACGGGGAAAGCGGGCCGGGAGGAGGCGCGCTCTCGGCGATGCGGTTCGCCCGGCGCGCGAAGAAGAGCTAGCCCGCGGCGGTTCGAGCCGACGGCGGCGCGTCCCCCACCAGTTCCTCGGGGAGAGCGTCAAGCTTCCGCTATTCTAAGAACGTTGACGCGGCCGGCCCTGGTCCTTCTCCTGCTCGCGCTCTCGCGCTCGCTCAGGGCACAGGGACCGCCGGCCGCCGATCGAGATCCCGCGGCCTTCACCCCCCACGAAATCCAGGACAACAGCTTCCTGGTCGAGGAGTCGTACAACCAGGAAGACGGCGTCGTGCAGCACATCAACCTTTTCACGCGCGAGCGGGGAACCGGGGAATGGGTCGCGACGTTCACGCAGGAGTGGCCAGTCGGCGGCATCCGCCACCAGCTGAGCTACTCGGTTCCGTTCGCCCGATCGGAGCCCGGCGTTCGAAAGCTCGGCGACGCGGCCGTCAACTACCGGTACCAGCTCGTGGGAAGCGGCGAAACGCGAGTCGCGGTCTCGCCCCGCCTCACCCTGTATCTTCCGACCGGAAACGCGCGCGACGGTCTCGGCTCAGGAAACGTCTCCTGGCAGACGCTCGTGCCCGTGAGCTGCGTGCTTTCGTCCGACTGGATCGTCCACGCAAACGCCGGCGCCACCTACCGGCCGGGGTCGCGCAACGCGAGTGGTGACCGCGGGAACCTGTGGGAATGGAACGTCGGAGGCAGCGTCATCTTCACCGGCAGCCGGCTCTTCGACCCGATGCTCGAAGTGGTCTATTCCCGGGACCGCGCCGTCCTCGCGCGCGGTCGGACCGTCGCCGAGCCGGTGTTCCTCGTCAGTCCGGGCGTGCGCTGGGCCTGGAACTTCAAGAGCGGTCTGCAGGTGGTGCCCGGCGTCGCGTTTCCGATCGGCGCCGGCCCGAGTCGCGGATCGAGGCAGGTGCTTCTCTATCTCTCCTTCGAGCACCCGTTCCACGCGCCGCGATGAGGCGCCTCACACCATCTGCTCGTCGACATAGCACCAGCGCCAGTCCTCGCCCGGCTGGAACGACTGGATGATCGGGTGCTTCGACTTGTGAAAGTGCTTCGTGGCATGCCGGTTCGGAGAGTTGTCGCAGCAGCCGACGTGTCCGCACGTCAGGCACAGCCGCAGCTCGACCCACTCGCCGCCGATCTTCAGGCAGTCTTCGCAGCCCTGCGCGCTCGGCGTGACCTTATGGATGTCCTTCAGGTGCGGGTCGCTCATCGGTACCTCCACGCTATTCTCGCAGTGTGAAAAAAACATTACTTTCCTTCGCGTTAGTCGCTTCGGCTATCGCTCTCGCTTGCGCCGGCAGCGCGGCGCCCCCCGCGGCGACTCTCGACCGCCCGCCCATCGAAGCGGGGCAGTTCCGCGCGCCGGACCTCGTCGAGCTCGTGCGCCTCGATCCCACTATCCACCTCGACATCCGCTACGCCACTTCCAACAACTTCGCGAGACAGGCGGTCTACAAGGAGGCGCGCGCGTTCCTGCAGCGTCCCGCCGCCGAAGCGGTCGTCCGCGCGCACCACGCGCTCGCGGCGCAGGGATACGGGATCGTGGTGTTCGACGGGTACCGGCCCTGGTCGGTGACGAAGCATTTCTGGGAGATCGTCACGCCCGAGGACCGCCGCCGCGGATTCGTCGCGAACCCCGCGAAGGGTTCGAAGCACAACCGTGGATGCGCCGTCGATCTGTCGCTCTACGTGCTCGCGACCGGCGCCGAAGCGGAGATGCCGAGCACGTACGACGAATTCTCGGACCGCGCTTCCCCGAAATACAAAGGGGGACCGCCGGAGCTTCTCGCCCGGCGAGACCTGCTGCGTGCCACGATGGAAAGAGAGGGCTTCGAGGTCGATCCCGGCGAGTGGTGGCACTACAACTACCGGGACTGGAGGAGCTATCCGATTCTCGACGTGCCCTTCGAGGACATCGGCAAGCGCTGACCGCGATTCACGGCGTCACCGCCTGGGCGCGGGGGCCGAGTTGTTACCCGGCGGAGGCGCTCCCGTTCCGGTCTCCTGACGGGTGTTCGCCCCCGGGGCGGCGGGCGGGTCGCCGGGACGGCCCTTCCGGCCGGGCTGACGCTCCGTCTTCTCGACTTCTTCGGCGCTCGACGCGCCGGGCGCGCCTGCGGATTTTTCCTTCTTCATGGTTTCCGTCCACGCAATCTCCGGGCCAGACGGCGCGTTTTGCCGCTTTTCGCTTAAGATCGCCGGTTCCATGACACCGGAAAAACCGGACGGTCCGTCCATGCAGGCTCGAGGCGAGGCGCTTCGCGAGGCGCTTTCGGAGCGCATCCTCGTGCTGGACGGAGCCACGGGCACGTGGATCCAGTCGCAGAACCTGACCGCGGCCGATTTCGGAGGCGACGAGCTCGAGGGCTGCAACGAGAACCTCGTGCTGACGCGGCCCGACGTCGTCCGCGCGCTGCACGCCGCCTACTTCGAGGCGGGCGCGGACATGGTCGAGACGGATA
>DASQJK010000063.1:0-9342 GCA_035631095.1 Thermoanaerobaculia bacterium | reverse complement strand
GGGCGCGGGTCGTTCTGACGGTCCAGGGCAAAGCTCCTTGCCGCATGAAGGGCGCGGACGCCGTCGTCGACTGGCGCGCGGCCCAGGTGCAGACGCACCCCCCGTATCCGATCGAAGACACGATAGCGGGCGTCAACCTGCGGTGGTATCTCGCCAACGCCGTGCTGCGCCGCGCCGAGAGCGACGGCGGCTCGGAGGACCGCACCGTCTTCGTTTCGCTGCACGCGGACTCTCTGCATCCGGCGGTCCGCGGGCTCATGGTCTACATCCCCGGCGAGAAGTTCCTCGACGGCCGCTTCTCCCGGATGGGGGAGATCTACGCGAGCCGCCGCGAAGTGAAGGAAGCGTCTCTTCGTTCCTTCTCGCGCAAGGAGCGGATCAAGGCGGAAGGTGTCTCGCTCGACCTCGCGGAAAAGATCGTGGCGGCTTTTCGCGCCCAGAACCTTCCTCTGCACGCCTTTCAGCCGATCCGCCGCAACGTGATCCGCGGCGGCCGCGAATGGGTGCCGGCGATCCTCCGCTACAACCGGATCCCCGCGCGCGTCCTTCTCGAAGTGTGCAACCTGAACAACCCGGAAGACCGCCGTCTCCTCGTCACCCGCGAATACAGAGACCGGGTCGCGCGCGCCCTCGTCTCCGCGCTCGTTACGTTCTACGGAGGCAACAAGCCTCCGCGGGAGCTCGTCAGCGCGAGCAGGTGAGCCGCGCCCGGTTACCGACTACCGACTACCGACTACCGACGATTTTTCGTTCAGGAACGCGACCCACGCGGGGTCCGTCGCGATCGGGAGATAGGCGGGGTCCGCGCGCAGCACCGACCGGTCCACGCGCGTCCCTCGCCCCTCCATCGCTCGCAGCGCCGCGACGCAGCCTGGCGCGTCTCCCGCTCTCGCCCGCACACGCGCTTCGATCTCGTCGCTTCGCCACGCGTCGCCGACGAGCTCGCGGGCTCGCGAGATGCTGGCCACCGCCTCCGCGCTCTTGCCCAGGTTCGTCTGGGCGACCGAGAGAAGGGAGAGGCTCTCCGGATCGGGTCCGGCGGCGGCGATGTACCGGACGAGCAGCGGCTCCGCTTCGGCAAAGCGGCCGGCCGCGGCGTCCAGAAACGCGAGCTCGCGGCCGGCGCCGGGAGCGGGCTGCGTCTCGCCGAGAGACCTCTCGAACTCGGAGCGCGCGCGCTCGAGGTCGCCGTGCTGTCGAGCCTCGAGGCCGATCTGATATTCGATTGGTCCGGCGGGACCGCCCGCCGCCAGCGCCTTCGCCCAGTAGTCCCTGGCTTCGGTCAGGCGGCCTTCGCGTTCGGCGGTGATCGCGAGCTGCTCGAACGCTCGCCAGGGCTCCGGCCTCGCGTGCGCCTGGAGCACGTAGGCTTCCGACATCGAGCGGTGGACCGCGAGCGCGCCGTCGATTCCGAAGAGAGCGATCGGCGCCGCGGCGGTCAGGTATACGAGCTTGCGCTTCGCGCGCGGAAGCCGGAAGGCGATTGCAGCCGCCGCCACCCCGAGCACCGCGATTGCGCCGATCCGGGGCGCGGCCGTGGACCACACCTCGTTTCCGCGAGTCCGGCGCTCGACCGGCGCAGGTCCGAGGGAAGCTTCCGCCGCCCGCGCGAGCGACACCCCGGGGTCAGACAAGACCACGTCCGCGATGCGCCACCCTCCTCCGACGCGGCGCATCGCCCAGCGGGTCTTGAGCACCCGGCTGTCGAAGCGCAGCCCGAGGAAAACGTCCACTCCGAACGGCGTGGCCTGCGTCCCCGTCCACGCGACTCCCGCGGAGCCCGAATGAGGCGGCGCGAGCGATCGCAGGAAGCGTTCCCGGATGCCCGCGCGCAGCACGTCCCGCTGGCGCGGCGTGAGAGATTCCCATGCTTCCGGTCCAAGGCGCCGGAGCAGGATTCCGTCCGCATCGAGAGCTTCGACGAAAAGCCGCGGCGACGACGACTCGGCGACGTCCCTCGCGGCGCGGCGCGCGACGTCGGCAGCCTCTGCGACGTCCGGCGCGGCTGGCGAGGTAGCGGCCGAAGCGCCGCCGCCGATCGCCGGGAGGAGGAAGAGAATCAGGGAGAGCCGGACGAGCCCCGTCGCGCGTCGGACGGCGCGCGACGGCTGCCCCGTGATCAAGCGGGTATCGGCTCCAGTCTGGACACGCGGGGCGAGAGGCTCTCCGCGCCGCGCTCCGTGACGAGGACGTCGTCTTCGATCCGCACTCCGAAGCGCCCGAGCAGGTAGATGCCCGGTTCGGAAGTGAACGTCATGCCGGGCTCGAGAATCGTCTGGTCGTGGCCGACCATGTAGGGAGGCTCGTGGACGTCGATTCCGAGGCCGTGTCCGAGGCGATGCGTGAACGCCTCACCGTACCCCGCACGGTCGATCACCGCGCGCGCCGCGGCGTCGACTTCCGAACACGCCACTCCCGGCCCCGCCTTCTCGATCCCCGCTGTTTGCGCGTCGAGCACGACCGACCAGATCTTCCGGTATTCGTCGGTGGGAGTGCCGAAGAACGTCGAACGCGTGATGTCGTAGAAGTAGCCTTCGGGACGGTCCCATGCGTCTATCAGCACCGCTTCTCCGCGCGCGAGCGGCCGCGGTCCGGAGGCGCCGTGAGGCAGCGCGGACGAAGGACCGAACTGAACGACGTTCTCGCCTCCGAAGCGTCGGGACACGTCCGACTCGACGGTGCCGACCGCGAGAGAAGCGAACGCTTCCGCGAACCGCGGCACGGCCATGGCGATCGCGCGGCGCATCGCCTCGATCTCCTCCGCCGTCTTGACCATGCGCAGCGCGGCGAACGCGGGCGCCGCGGAGACCGCCTTCCATCCCGATCTCGCCTTGAGGAGCCGCTCGACGTCATCGAAGGCGGTGGAGGGCTCGACCGCGAGCGTGCCGGAGCCCGCGGGAAAGAGCGAAGCGGCGAGAGCGAACGGATCCTCCGTCTCTTCCCAGGTGCGGACGTCGGCCACGGCCGACATGCCGCGAAGGCGCGTGGCTTCGAAGGAGGGACAGACGACGACGGGATCCCGGTCGCGAAAGACGAACAGCGCGGTGAGCCGCTCGCTGCGATGGAAGTCGATCCCGGAAAGATAGAAGAGGTTCGAAGAGGGAGTCGCAAACGCCGCCTGGGCGCCGAGGGGGGCCAGACGGGAGCGCAGGGCGTCGATTCGCCGCAGGTAGGAGTCGCGAGATACCGGCATGCGCGGATCCTAGCAGAAGGGTCTGCCGCCGCCGGGGCGATCCAGAAATATGGACTGCGGCACGGTTTCGTGAATTTACGACCCGATAGTTTCGAGTGAGACAGCTCTCTACATTTTCAGCAAGACCTTGAGAATTCACGGCTTGATAGGTGCGCCATGGACCGGTCAGATGTGTCACGATATGGAATAAGTTTCGCATTACGCAGCGCACCAAACGATCCGATTCCCACGACCTTCTCCGAAAGGAGGGATGCGGGACTACCGACAAGACACCACAAAGGCGAATTCACTGATTCGCGTGAACGTCCCCAAGGGGACATAGGAAAGCGAGGAAGAACGATGTCCAATCCCCCGAATCGCTGGAGAGGAGCCGCGGTGATTGCAATCGCCGCCGTTGCCTTTCTTGCCTTGAGCGCTGCGCTTCCGGCGCAGTCGATCCTCTCGGGCAACATCTTCGGCTACGTGACGGACGAGCAGGGCGGGCGCCTTCCGGGCGTCTCCGTCACCCTGACCGGGGCCGGCGCGCCGCAGACGGTCACGACCGACTCGCGCGGCGAGTATCGGTTCGTGAACGTGGCCCCCGGGAACAACTACACCCTGACCTATGAGATCCAGGGCTTCACGAAGGTCACCAAGACCGGCGTGCAGGTCGCCGTGGCAAAGAACACGGAGACTTCCGAGACGATGAAGCTCTCGAAGGTCGAGGCCGCCGTCACCGTCAAGGGTGAAGCGGCGACGCTCGATACCCGCCGCGTCGCGACGGGCGCCACGGTGGACCAGGCGCAGCTGAAGGAGATCCCGTCGGCTCGCGATCCCTGGGTCGTCCTCCAGACGATTCCTGGCGTCTCGATCGACCGGGTCAACGTGGGCGGCAGCGAAAGCGGCCAGCAGTCGAACTACGTCGGCAAGGGCTCGACGGCCGCGCAGAACGCCTGGAACCTCGACGGCGTGACGATCACGGACACGGCGGCGAACGGCTCCTCGGGCACCTACTACGACTTCGACTCGTTCGAGGAGATCAACGCGACGACGGGCGGCAGCGACATCACGGCGATGTCACCGGGCGTGCAGTTGAACCTCGTCACCAAGCGCGGCACGAACGACATCCACGGGTCCGCGCGCGTCTTTCTGACCCCGAAGTACTGGGAGTCGCACAACGTCACGGCCGAAGCGATCGCCGACGGCTACGGGGGCGGAAACCGCATCGACCAGATCCAGGATTACGGCGTCGAGGTCGGCGGACCGATCATCAAGGACCGGCTGTGGGCCTGGGGCGCCTACGGGCGCAACCAGATCGACCTCCTGATCAACGGATCGCCGGACAGGACCACCCTCGAGGACAAGAATGCCAAGATCAACGCCCAGATCCTGGATGGAACCGCGTTGACGGCGTCCTACACCGCGGGTGACAAGATCAAGACCGGCCGCAGCGTCGGGACGACGCGTCCGCCGGAGACGGGCTGGAACCAGAGCGGCATCAACGGGAAGCCCTCCGAGCTCGACAAGATCGAAGCCTCGCAGGTCATCTCCTCGAACTTCTTCCTGACGGCGAGCTACTCGTACTTCCGCGGCGGCTTCCAGCTGGCGCCGCAGGCGGGGCTCTCGGTCAATAACGTCTATCGCGACGTGAACCAGGTCTGGCACAACAGCTACTACCTGTACGTGACGCACCGGCCGCAGCACCAGGCCGGAGCCAACGGGTCCTTCTTCTTCAACACCGGCACGCTTGGCCATGAGCTGAAGTACGGGTTCTCCTACCGGAACACGCCCGTCGAGTCGGCCACCATCTGGCCGGGCAACGGAAACTATGTTCGCGTCGCGGCCGGCACGTCCGGACGGGACGAAGTGCGCTTCACCCGTCAGGCGGACTCAATCCAGGCGGTCAAGTACTACAACGCCTGGTTCGGCGACACCGTTACGGCCGGCAACCTGACGTTCAACGCGGGCGTCCGGTACGACATACAGAAGGGCAACAACATCGGTTCGCAGGCGCCCGGTAACGTCACGATTCCGGATCTCCTTCCCGGCCTGAACGGAACGGCGGGACCGGAAGAGATCAACTGGAAGGACTGGTCGCCTCGTTTGGGCGCGACCTACGCGGTCGGCGCGGACAAGAAGCTCCTCCTCAAGGCGAGCTACGCCCACTTCGTAGACCAGCTCGGCTCGGGCGTCGTCGCCCAGGACGCCGCGGGCAACCTCACGTACGTCGGATACAACCTGATCAATCCTTACGTCCCGAACAGCGTCGTAACCCGGGATCAGGTGGACTTCAGCCGGATCACTTCGTCGAGCAACTACAACGCCGCCAACCCGGGTTCCGCGACATCGATCAACCAGATCGCACCGGGCGTGCACGCGCCGAGGACGAACGAGTTCGTGATCGGAGCGGACTATGAGCTCCTCCCGGAGCTCGTGGTCGGTATGAACTACACCCATCGGAAGTACACCGACTTCCTCGATGCCAACATTCCCCTCTTGACCGCGGGACGGGCGGCGACGGCGGCCGATTTTGTGCCTGCCGGCGGGGTGACCATCGCCAATACCGGGGGCGCGATCGTCACGAACTCCAATGGCGTGTTCTCCGGATTTCTCAGGGACGGAACGCCCTTCTCGGCCACCATCTACCGGCTGAATCCCGCGCTGACCTACAGCGGCGGCAAGCTGCTCGACAACAATCGCGGCTACAGCCAGAACTACGACGGGGTGGACCTCAACTTCCAGAAGCGCCTCTCCAACCACTGGATGGTGCGGGGCAGCTTCGGCTGGCTGAACTGGAAGCAGAAGGTCGACGCGGGCGGCTGCTTCGGCGTCGACCCGAGCAACCAGCGCTTCAACAACTTCGTCTCGTCCTGCGTGGACGGCGAGATCGTCGCGCCGCGCTCGACGGGCAGCGGCAACAAGGGGAACATCTTCCTGAACTCGAAGTGGCAGTTCAACATCGGCGGCCTTTATCAGCTGCCGATGGGATTCAACGTCGGCGCGAACGTCTATGGGCGACAGGGCTATCCTGAGGTCAACACCATCAGCGTGAACCCCAATGACCTGCTCGGCTCCAGGCTGCTCGTCGTCAACAACGTCGACAGCATCCGGTTGAAGAGCGTGTTTGAAACCGACGTTCGGATCGAGAAGGTCATCAACGTGAGCTCACTCGCGATCGCGCTCTCCGTCGATGTGTTCAACGTCACCAACTCCGGCACGGTCCTGCAGCGGCAGGGAACCGTGACGCTCAACTCCACCGGCCATGCCATCGCCAGCAACCAGTCGATCCAGGAGCTCCAGGCGCCCCGGACCGTCCGGGCGGGCGCTCGACTTTCCTTCTAGCTTCGCCATACATTTATGGCCCGGCGGGCTTCTGCCCGCCGGGCTTTTTCTTTTTTGGAGGAGCAGCATGAGAGTCGCTCGAGCGCTGGCCTTTGCCGGAGTGGCCGCCATCTTTTTTCTCGCCGTGGCCGCGGAGCTTCCCGCCCAGGACTGGCGCGGCAAAGCGCGGGTGGACGGGTGGGTCAAGGACAAGAGCGGCAAGCCCGTCGCTGGCGCGACGGTCACCCTGGCGCGCCCGAAGGGCGGCGGGACGAGCATCCAGGCGAATGACAAAGGGTACTGGGCGATCCTCGGCCTCGCGAACGGGCCGTGGAACATCGACGTCTCCGCCAAGGGATTCGAGACCCGCAAGGTGACGGTCCAGCTCTCGGAAGGAACGCGGATCCCCCCGATGGAGATCCTTCTCGAGCCGGCCGCGGCGCCGGCCGCAGGAGCCGCCGCGCCGAACCAGGCCGCAGCGGAAATGAAGGCGGCTGTCGAGGAGGGCAATCGGCTGCTCACGGAAAAGAAATATGCCGAAGCACGGGCGCAGTACGAGAAAGCGCTGACCGCCATTCCCGACAACGCGGCTCTCCTGAAGGGGATCGCCCAGACGTACCACGGCGAGAACAATCGGGCCAAGGCGATCGAGACTCTCCGGAAAGTCCAGCAGCTCGATCCCGGCGACAACGACAACCGGATGCTTCTCGCCAGCATGCTGCTCGAGGACGGCAAGCTCGACGAGGGACAGCAGCTCCTCGAAGGGCTGCCCCCCGGTTCCGTGAAGGACCCTGCGGTCTATACGAACGTCGGGATTCTCTTCATGAACAAGAACAACCCCACGCAGGCGCAAGCGTACTTCACGAAAGCGATCGAGCTCGACGCCACTCAGGCGGACGCCTATTACTACCGGGGCCTTTCCTATCTCGGCGCCAAGAAGACGGCCGAGGCGAAGACGGACTTCAAGAAGTACCTCGAGCTCAAGCCTCAGGGGGAAGAGGCGAAGGAAGTGCGGGAGATTCTCCAGACGCTCAAATGACGCCCCGGCGGCGGCCCGCCGCCTTTGCGAAGTTCTTCCTCGTCGGCGCCGCCGCGGTCGCCGCATCCTTGGCGGTTTCGTGCGGCCGCGGCAGCGTCGGTTCTCCGCCTCCCGTCGTCCTGATCTCGGTCGACACCCTCCGCGCGGACCACCTGCCGGCGTACGGCTATCGAGGCGTGGCGACGCCGAACCTGGACGCGCTGCGGCGCGACTCGGTGATGTTCGAGAACGCGTACAGCCACGTTCCGCTGACGCTCGCGTCGCACGCGACAATCTTCACGGGCCGGCTTCCCGCCGACAACGGCATCCGGGACAACTACGGCTACTCGCTGTCCCCGAACGTCCCGACGCTCGCTGCGTTTCTCAAGCGCCGCGGCTACGCGACGGGAGGCGCCGTTTCCGCGGCCGTGCTCTCCAAAGGTTCGGGGCTGGATCAGGGATTCGACTTCTACGACGACGATGTCCACCAGGAGGGCCGCGAGGAGCGGGAGGGATCGCGGACGGAGAAGGCTCTCGAGAGCTGGACGGAGGCGCGTCGGAGCGGTACCTTTTTCGCCTTCCTGCACCTCTTCGAGCCCCATACGCCGTACGAGCCGCCGGAGCCCTATCGCACCCGGTACAAGGGATCGCCCTACGACGGGGAGATCGCGCGCGCGGACGAGATCGTCGGCAGCTGGATCACCCGCCTGAAGGCCTGGGGCGTTTACGAGAAGGCGTTCGTCGTCTTTCTCTCCGATCACGGCGAAGGGCTCGGCGACCACGGCGAGCGGGAGCACGGCGTCCTTCTCTATCGCGAGGCGCTGCACGTGCCGCTCCTCCTGAAATTCCCCGGCAACCGCGGCGCCGGCGGGTCGGTGGCCGCGCCCGTCGGCCTCGTGGACCTCTTCCCGACGATCGCGCGCGCGGCGGGGGTCGAGCCGCCGGCCGGCCTGAACGGCACGGCCCTGACCTCCGACGCGGGGGGCGCCGCGCCCTTGGATCGGTCGATCTTCAGCGAGACGCTCTACCCGCGGCTGCGTCTCGGCTGGAGCGACCTCGCCTCCCTCATCGACTCACGCCATCACTACATCGAGGCTCCGCGGCCGGAGCTCTACGACGTCGTCTCCGACCCGGGAGAAAAGAAGGATCTGGCGCCGGCCCTGCCGCCGGCCTTCCGCTCGATGCGCGTGGCGCTTTCCCGGATTCCCCGGCCGTACACGGCCCCTTCCGCGAAAGAGGACCCGGAGAAGGCGCGGCAGCTGGCCTCGCTCGGATATCTCACGGCGACGTCTCCCGACGCCGGCAACGCGAAGCTGCCCGATCCGAAGGACCAGATCCGGCTTCTTGACGCGCGCCACGACTTCGCGGCGCTGCTCGCGTCGAAGGACGACGCCCGTCTCATCGAGGCCGCGCGCGAGTTTACGGCGCGCGTTCCGGGCGCCCTCGACGTCTGGCGCATGCTCGCGGACGCCCTGGAGCGCCGCGGTGACCACGCGGGCGCGGTCGACGCTCTCGAGAAGGGTCTCAAGGCGGCGGCCGCCACGGGCAACCCCGCGATCCGAGATCTCGCTCTCGAGAGGCTCGCGACTCTCCTCGTCCGCGCCGGAAGGCGCGACGAAGCGCTGCGAGTAGCGAGGACGGTGACGTTGAAGGACCCGGAGGCGCTGAACGCGGTCGGCGTCGCGCAGGCGGAGTCGGGAGACGCCGCCGCCGCGCGCGCGAGCTTCGAACGCGCCGTGGCCGCCGACCCGGCAGACTCGCTGGCGCGGTTGAATCTGGGCACCCTCCTGCTCCGCGCCGGCGACCCTTCCGGAGCGCGCGCTCAGCTCGA
>DASQJK010000062.1:0-8276 GCA_035631095.1 Thermoanaerobaculia bacterium | reverse complement strand
CGAGGATCCGGTGGAGTACGTGCACCCCGATCAGTACGCGCGCATCACGCAGCGCGAGATCGGCCCCGACACCAACTCGTTCGCCGACGCGTTGCGCGCGGGGTTGCGACAAGATCCCGACGTCATCCTCGTCGGTGAAATGCGCGACTACGAAACGATCGAGACCGCGATCACCGCCGCCGAGACGGGCCACCTGGTGCTCTCGACGCTGCACACCCTGGACGCGACGGAGACGATCAACCGCATCATCTCCGTGTTCCCGCCCCACCAGCAGAAGCAGATCCGCCTCCAGCTCTCGGGCGTGCTCAAGGCCGTCATCTCCATGCGCCTCGTGCCCCGCGCGGACGGCCACGGCCGCGTGCCCGCGGTCGAGGTCATGATCGCCACCCCGTTCATCCGCGACTGCATCATCAACAAGGACAAGACCAAGCTCATCCACGAGGCGATCGCCGCCGGCGTGTCGCAGTACGGCATGCAGACCTTCGACCAGTCGATCTTCCAGCTCTACAAGAAGGAGCTCATCACGTACGACGAGGCGCTGCGGCGCGCGTCGAACCCGGACGAGTTCAAGCTGAAGATCCAGGGCATCCAGTCGACCTCCGACCTCGCGAGGGAGGAGATGGACGCCGAGCTCGAAGCACCCTCCGATTTCAACCCCTTGGCCGAGGAGGAGTCGCCCTTCGACTTCAGCCGCCAGGGGAATCCGGGGCACGGCCGCGGATAGAGGCGTCCAGCCCTATCCTTGGGGGCGTGCGATCACGCCGCCCCCGCCGTCCCTCTGATCCGGATTCCGAGACCGCCGCTCGAACGGTCGCTCTGCGGCTGCTGACGGTCAGGGCGCGGGGCGCCGCCGACCTCGCCCGGACGCTCGAGCGCCGGGGATTCGCGAAGCCCGCGGCGGAATCCGCGGTGGAGAGGCTCGTGCGCGAGGGGTGGCTCGACGACCTCGCCGCGGCGCGCTCGCTCGTCCGCGCGCGGGGATTGCGATACGGGCGCGCGCGCATCGCGCAGGAGCTTTCGGCCCTCGGGTTCTCGAAGGAGGTCGCGGCGGAGGCGCTCTCCGGGTCCGGCGAGGCGGAACAGACGGCGCTCCAGAAAGCGTTGAAGGCCGCATGGAAGAAATCTGCCGGCCTTCCGGCTCTCGCCCGGCGCCGCCGCGTCCGCGCCGCCCTCGTGCGGCGGGGTTTCGCCGCCGCGGCCATCTCTGCCATGATGAAACGCTCGCATGAAGAAGAAGACGTGGAGCTCGGCTGACGTCCGCGAATCGTTCCTGAAATACTTCGAGGAGCGCGGGCACCGCCGCGTTCCGTCCTCGTCCCTCATCCCGGCGGAAGACCCGACCCTCCTTTTCACCAACGCCGGGATGAACCAGTTCAAGGACGTGTTCACCGGCCGCGAGAAGCGCGATTACGCGCGGGCGACGAGCTCGCAGAAGTGCGTCCGGGCGGGAGGAAAGCACAACGACCTCGACAACGTCGGCTACACGGGGCGCCATCAGACGTTCTTCGAGATGCTCGGCAACTTCTCCTTCGGCGACTACTTCAAGAAGGACGCGATCGCCTACGCGTGGGAGCTCATGACCGATCCGGGGAAGGGATACGGCCTCGAGCCGGAGCGTCTCTGGGCGACGGTCTTCACCGATGACGACGAGGCGGCGGAGCTCTGGGAGAAGTTCCTTCCGAAGGAGCGCATCCTCCGGTTCGGCGAGAAGGAGAACTTCTGGTCGATGGGGGAGACGGGTCCCTGCGGCCCGTGCTCGGAGCTGCACTACTACCAGGGTCCGGATCCGGGCGACCCGGCGAAGAACCGCGCGGAGCTCGTCAACGGCGAGGGCGACACCACGATGGAGGTCTGGAACCTCGTCTTCATGCAGTTCGACCGGGACGTCTCCGGCCGCATGACGCCGCTGCCGCGGCCCTCCGTCGACACGGGTGCCGGGCTCGAGCGGATCGCCGCCATCCTCCAGGGCGCGAACAACAACTTCGACACGGACCTGTTCCGCCCGATCATCGCCCGGATCGAGGCCCTCACGGCAAGGAGCTATGCGGGCGGGATGGCGGTCGCGGATGCTCCGTTCCGGGTCGTCGCGGACCACGCGCGAGCGGCCACGATGCTCATCGCCGACGGCGTCCTGCCGTCCAACGAGGGGCGCGGGTACGTGCTGCGCCGGATCATCCGGCGGGCGCTCCGGTATGCCCGCAGGCTCGGAGTCGATTTCTCGAGCCCCTTTCTCCCGGAGCTCGTACCGGCGGTCGGCGAGATCTTCCGCGGGGTGTATTTCTTCCCCGACCGACCGGAGGACGCCGGCCGGATCCGATCCATCCAGGCCACGCTGGCGGACGAAGAGACGCGCTTTTCGCGAACGATGAGCGTCGGGGCGGACCGGGTCGGCGAAGAGCTCGAGCGCGTCCGGCGGGACGGCGGCGCGGTGATCGGCGGCGAGGCCGTATTCCGGTTCTACGACACCCACGGAATTCCGCTCGAGCTCATCGAAGAGATTGCCGGGGACGAAGGTGTTTCGATCGACCGGTCCGGTTTCGAGAAGCTCCTCGAGAAGCAGCGCGCCTCCTCCCGGGCGTCCGCGCGTTTCGAGGCTTCGGACGCGTCCGTTTTCGAGGAGCTCGGCCTGCCGCAGAAGCACTCGGATTTCCGCGGTTATCCCGAGCACGACTTCGTTTCGCTGGAGGGCGCGACGGTGGTCGGCATCGCGCGCGGGGGGAAGCGCTCCGACGCGATCACCGCGGGCGAGACGGGGGAGGTCGTCACGGACCGCACCGTGTTCTACCCGGAAGGCGGCGGACAGGTTGCCGACACCGGCACGTGGACCTGGGAGGACGGAGAGGGCGAGGTCGAGGACGTCCGCCGTCCCCTCCCGGGAGCCATCGCCCACCGGGTCGCCGTCCGGCGCGGCACTCTCGGAGTCGGTACCCGCGTTTCGATGCGGATTCCCGAATGGACGCGCCGCCGGACGCAGGCGAACCACACCGGCACGCATCTGCTGCACGCCGCGCTCCGGAAGGTGCTGGGCGGTGCCGCGCGGCAGATGGGCTCGCTCGTCGCGCCCGACCGGCTGCGGTTCGACTACGCGATCGCCACGCCGCCCACTGCCGAGCAGATCGCGCAGATCGAGCAGATCGTCAACGAGGCGATCCTCCGCGACGAGCCGGTCTCCAAACAGATCATGGCGATGGAAGACGCCCGGCAGCGCGGCGCCGACATGTTCTTCGGTGAAAAGTACGGCGAGCGCGTGCGGGTCGTGTCCGTGCCCGGCGAGTCGGTCGAACTCTGCGGAGGCTGCCACGTCAACCGCACGGGAGAGATCGGTTCCTTCAAGATCGTTTCGGACAAAGGCCTCGCGGCAGGCGTCCGGCGGCTCGAGGCGGTGACCTCTCTCGGAACGGTCGAGCTCCTCCGGCAGGACGAGCAGACGCTCGCGGAGCTCTCCGGGGCGGCGCAGGCCCCGCGCGAAGCGCTCGCGGCGCGCTGGCAGGAACGGGAGGAGCGGCTGCGCTCGCTCGAACGGGAGGTCGCCTCCCTCAAGCTCAAGCTCGCCTCCGGCGACGGAGGAGGAGGCGCGTCGGAAACGGCCGAGGTGGAGGGCGTCCGGATCCTGAGCCGGATCGCGACAGGGCTTTCTTTGCCCGAGTTGCGGACGTTGTCCGACACGCTCCGCTCGAAGGTGAAGAGCGGGGTCGTGGTGGTGGGTACCGCCGCCGACGGAAAGACCTCGGTGGTCGCGGCGGTCACTCCCGATCTCTCCGGCCGCATCCCCGCGTCCAAGATCGCGGCGCGGATCGGCAAGGCGCTCGGCGGCAGCGGCGGCGGCAAGCCCGACCTCGCCCAGGCCGGAGGCCGGAACCCGGACCTCCTGCCGGGCGCGCTCAAGGAAGCCGAAGCGGCGGTGCGGGAGCTTCTCGCGGGCGCCCCGGCCGGCTAATAGGCTCCTAAGAGGCTCCTCCAGAGGCTCTTGCGAGCCGCGCGCGGGCGGGGCGTATAATCCGAAGGCGCTCGAGAGAGCTCACTTCGACATTCAAAACGTGAAATCGCGACATTTCTCCGCGCTGGCGGCGATGCTGCTCCTGTCCTCGGTCGCGACCGCGACCGTGCGGGTCGGCGTCAAAGACGGGCGCCATTTGATCTACAACGACGGAGTTGGCTCCGTTCCGCACGAAACGCTCCGACAGAGCGGGACGTGGCTCGCCTCTCGCGTGGCGATCCCGTCGCTGTACGACGGTTTGATCGAGCAGGCCGCCGGCTCCGCGGCGGTCGATCCGCGGCTCGTGAAGTCCGTGATGCTGATCGAATCGGCTTTCAACCCCGCCGCGATCTCCCGCAAGGGCGCGCGCGGGCTCATGCAGCTGATGCCGGAGACGGCGCGGCAGTACGGCATCCGCGACGCGTTCGATCCCGCGCAGAACATCTCGGCCGGAGCGCGGCATCTCGCGTATCTCCTCGGCCTCTACAACGGCGACGTGGGCAAGTCCCTCGCCGCTTACAACGCGGGAGAGGCCGCAGTGGCGCGGTACGGCGGAGTGCCTCCCTATGACGAGACGCGCCTCTACGTGAACAAGGGCCTGACGGCGTACTACGGAAAGGCGGCTCTCGGCGGCGGCTTCGGCCTTCCGCAGAACGCCACCTGGGGCAAGGCCCCCGCCCGTCCCGTCCACCTGACCCGCGACAAGCGCAACCGGCCTCTGATCACGACCGAGCTTTCCGCTCGCGCCGCGCTCCGCAGCTAGGCTCGGCCTCGTGTCGGTCTCTTCGCGTCAGGACGCGCCCTCTTCTCCGACGGCCGAGCAGGGGATCCTCTTCGTCCATCTCGCGCGCGCCCGCAAGCTTCTCCAGCAGGGAAAGTACGACGTCGCGCGGCAGGAGCTCGAGCTGGCCCTGCTCGCCCGGCCGGACGACGAGGACGTCTTGAACCTCCTCTCCGTGGCCGAGTTCAAGCGCGGCAACTATCACGAGGCGGCGCGCGCCGCCCGCATTCTGCTCCGGAACAACCCGGGATCGGCCATCCTCCACGCGAATCTCGGCCTCATCCAGTTCAAGGCGGGAGTGCTCGGCGAGGCGGAGGACGAGCTCCGCCGCGCGCTCGAGCTCCAGCCGGACCACGCGAGAAGCCATCTCCATCTGGGGCTGCTGTACCGCATGCGTGGCAAGCTCGGTCTCGCCCTCGAGCACCTTCGATTTGCCGGGGCGAAGCGGGTCGTCGCGGAGATCGAAGAAGCGCTCCGCAAGACAGTCCGCGACCCGGCTTCGGCGCGCGCGGCCACTCGGCCCGCGGAGCCGGTTTCCTCCGCGCCGCCGTTCGCTGCTCCGCCGGCCACGGCCGAAACGCCCGCTCCGCCCGCTCTGCGGCTCGCGCCCCCCTCGCGACCGCTCGTCTCGACGTCGCCCGCCACGCCGGGGACCGAATTCCTCGGCGAGCCGCGGGCCAGGGAAAGCAGGGAGCCCGAGGCTCGCATGCCGGCTGCCTCCCCTCCGGAACCGGACGGCTGGGAGACGGTGGAGGCTCCCTTCCCGGAAGCCGAGCTGTCGGAATCGGCCGCGGGCCGTGGGCCGGCCCCCGTCTTCGCGGAGTCCCAGGCCGACCCGCTCTTCCTCGTGCGGCCGGACGGAGGCCTGGAGATCACTTCGCGCGACGTCGTCTTCGTGCGGCGCGGCTCGGTCGTCTGGTACAGCGGCAAGATGCGGTTCGCGCCGGAAGCGTCGTTCAGGGGGACCCGGCTCGAGAAGATCCTGCGCGCGGACGGGAAGGGCCACCTCTTCGTCAACGACCCCGGCCGGCAGGCCTTCAAGCGCGACCTCGCCGGCGAGTCGCTCTTCGTCGAGGGCAGCCGCGTCCTCGCTCTCGACCACGGGCTTTCGTTCCGTCTCGAGCCCGTGCACGATTTCCGGATGAACCGGCGGGTGGACGTGCTGAAGATCCACGGCACCGGGAGCGTGGTTCTCTCCGTCGGGGGAGCGCTCCTCGCTCACGAGGTGTCCCCCGACTTTCCGCTGAACGTCTCCTCGCGAGATCTCGTCGCCTGGACGGGCGACCTCGTCCCATCCGTGCTCGAGGACCGCTTTCTCGAAGAGGTGATGATGCCGGACGTCGGCAGCGCGCCGAAGATCCGGTTCGAAGGCACCGGCACCGTCCTGACGGAGCCTCCGCGCCCCCGCCGGCGCGCCTCGGATGTGGCGAGGAGCGGAGAGCACGACCGAAGGAGCTCCTGAGGAAAAACTGTCAGCTCTCGGCTGCCAGGCGTCAGCTCTCCGTCAGTCGGCTCCCGGTGCCGCGCCGCTTCTTGCCGCGAAGTCCACGAGGCGGGACTCGGCCGCGTCGAGGAGAGGGTCCACGAGCGATTCGTCTTCGTGCTCGCAGTACAGCCGGATCATCGGCTCCGTGCCCGAGAGACGGTGCAGCAGCCAGCCGCGCTCGTCGAAGACGTACTTGACCCCGTCCTTGTCGCGCACGTCCGTGACGGGCTGGCCGGCGATCGCGGACGGAGGGCTCTCGCGGACTTCGCGCAGGAAGGAAGTGATCACCGGAACCGGCAGGTACACGTCGCGCCGGTCGTAGGCAAACTCGCCGAACTCGCCGGCCAGGGCGGCGAGCGCGCCGTCGAGGTCCTGCCCGGAGAGCGCGAGGCTCTCGATGAGGAGGAGCGCGTTCAAAGCGCCGTCGCGTTCCGGAAGGTGAAAAGAGAAGGCGTAGCCTCCGCTCTCCTCGCCGCCGGCGTCCGCTTCTCCTCGGTTCATGAGATCCGCCACGTACTTGAACCCGATCGCCGTCTCGTGGAGAGGAACGCCGATCGAATCGGCGACGCGGTCGATCAGGAGAGACGTCGAGAATGTCTTGGCGATACCGCCGCGCAGCCCGCGACGGCGGTACGCGTGGAGGAGCAGGAGGGCGAGGATGCGATGCGGGGACACGAACTTCCCGCGGCGGTCGAGCACGCCGAGCCGGTCGGCGTCGCCGTCCTGTGCGACCGCGAGGTCCAGGTTCTCCTCGACGACCCGGGCGGCCGCGGCGGCGAGGTTCGCCGCGATGGGCTCGGGATGCACCCCGCCGAAGAGAGGATCGCGCTCCGAGCGAAAAGGGATCACGCGCGTCCGGCCTCCCGCGAGGATGTCGTGTACGAGCGTGCCCGCGGCGCCGTGCATCGAGTCGGCGAGGACGGAGAGCCCCGCCGACCGTATCGCGGCGAGATCCACCCGTTCCGCCAGGGCGTCGCGATAAGGCCCGAGCAGGTCCGTGGGCGTCACCGCGCCTCCACGCTTGGGGGGAGACGCCGGCCGGCCGATCGCGTTTTCGACGGCCGAGTAGAGCTCGGGAGGAGCGCTCCCGCCCGTGTGGGACTTGATCTTGAATCCGTTGTACGCGCCGGGATTGTGGCTCGCCGTGATCGCGACTCCTCCGGCGAGGCCCAGCCGCCGGACGTGATACGAGACCGCCGGCGTGGGAATGGGATCGCGCGTGAGCAGGACGTCGATTCCTCCGCGCGCCAGCGCGTCGGAAGCGCGGCGGGCGAACTCGGGCGAGAAGAAACGGGTGTCGTGGCCGACGACCGTGCGCGACGTGTCGCCCGCCGGGAGCGAAGCGTAGACGGATGCGGTCGCGGCCGCGAGCTCCTCGATCGCCTGGAAAGTGCAGCCCTCCGCGATCACCCCGCGCCAGCCGTCCGTCCCGAGAGGAAAGCTCAACGCGAGGCGGCGTCGCGGCCAGCGGCCAGGGCCGCCAGGCGCTCGTCGTTCAACCCCTCGCGAGCCAGGAACTCGGACGCGCGGGCGAACTGAAACCCCCGGGAGGTGAGCCCGTCGAAGAGAAGGGGTATGCGCGAGGCGACGGGGTCGGCCCGGTCGCTGCCGAGATGGAGCAGCACGATCCCCCCGTTCTCCGCGCGTTCGACGAGGGCGGCGATCACGCGGTCGGAGCTGCGGTAGGACTTCGAGCGCGGGTCCGTCACCCAGTCCATGCCGTCCAGACCCGCGCGGCCGCCGGTCCACCCCACGTGCCAGTAGCCGGACTGCGCCGCCCAGCGGCGGATCTCCTCGTTCTGCTCGCCGAAAGGAGCGCGCCAGATCGGGGCCATCGTGCGGCCCGTCAACCGGTCGTATTCCTGCGCCGTGCGCGTGAGCTCCCGCCGAAGGAAATTGCGGTCCACGCCGCTTCGCGTCGCCTGGCGCCCGTTCTCCGCGTACGTCGTCAGATGGGGATGGGTGTCGGTGTGGTTGCCGACTTCGTGCCCGTCGGCGGCGACGCGCCGGACGACGTCCGGATAACGGCGGAT
>DASQJK010000061.1:0-14123 GCA_035631095.1 Thermoanaerobaculia bacterium | reverse complement strand
TCCCGGAATACCAGCGGAGAGTTCAGGGACGCATCGCGCCAGGCCATCCGCTGATCGAGAAAGTCGTGGAGCAGATCTTCGCCATCCCTTCGTCGCCGGAGATCGCCGGGTCGCTGCGCAAGCCGCTCGCATGGGGCGAGGCCGCGATCGCGGCGGCGACGGTCGCGGTGCTCGTCCTGACGCTCACGCTCTATCTCGTCGCGGACGGCAAGCGCACCTACGCCTGGCTCCTCGCATACGTGCCGCGACGCCACCGCAAGAAGATGGCGGAGACCATTCCGGAAGTGAGCGACGTCGTCATCTCCTACGTGCAGGGCCAGGCGCTCACGTCGTTTCTCTTCGGCGCCTTTTCGCTGGTCGTGCTGATGATCTTCCGCGTGCCCGCCGCGGTGCCCCTCGCCGTGCTGGCCGCGTTCTGCGACATCCTTCCGGTGATCGGTCTGATCGTGGCGACCCTGCCCGCGGTTCTCCTGGCCTTGACGGTCTCTCCGATCGCCGCGGTCTCCGTTCTCGCGCTCTACCTGCTGTACCACCTTCTCGAGAACACCGTGATCATTCCCCGCGTCTACGGCCGCCGGCTGTCGCTCTCGACCCTCGCCGTGCTGATCGCGCTCGTCATCGGCGGGCGCCTCTACGGAGTGCTCGGGGCGGTGCTCATCCTTCCCTTCGTGGCCGCGTATCCGATCATCGAACGGATCTGGCTTCACGAGTACCTTTCGGACGAAGTCGTGCGCGACCACAAGGCGCTCGAAGCCGCCGCGGAGACCGGAAGCGATCGGGCGGTGGAGAAGGTCCTCCGGGGCGAGGGACCGCAGACCGAAAAAGAGACAGCTCGCAGCTAGCTGACAGCTATCGGGCTAGCTGGGCACATCCCGCCCTTCCCCGAACCCGAGCACCCAGAAGCGGGGCTTCGGCTCCGGCGCGGCGCGCAGGAGGCGTTCGATCTCGAGCGCGGGCTCGTCTTCGCCCTCGTCGGTGAGCTCGAACGTTCCGAAGTGCATTCCCACGGCCGTCGTGGCGCCGAGGTCGCGCTGCGCCCGGATCGCCTCTTCGGGATTCTGGTGCACCGGCGACATGAACCACTCCGGCCTGTAGGCGCCGATCGGCAGGATCGCCAGGCGCAGCCGCGGAAACCGCTCGCGAATCCGGGAGAAGTGGGGGCCGTACCCGGTGTCCCCGGCGAAGAACACGTCTCCCGAGCTGCCTGAGACGACGAAGCCCGTCCAGAGCGTCGCGTTCCGGTCCCCCGTGCCGCGGCCGGAGAAGTGCTGCACGGGAACGGAGGTCACGGAGAAGCCCGGCCCGAGCTCGGAGGTCTCCCACCAGTCGAGATCGGCCGCGTGCGCGATGCCGCGCGGCGAGAGGAAGGCGCGGTTACCGAGTCCCGACAGCACCCATGGGGCGTCGCGCCGCGAGAGCCGTTTCAGCGTGGGGAGATCCATGTGGTCATAGTGGTTGTGGCTCACGAGCACGGCATCGATCCGGGGAAGGTCCTCGAAGCGGATCCCCGGCGGCCGCACGCGGCGGGGACCCACTCCGGCGACGGGGCTCACGCGCTCGCTCCAGACAGGGTCCGTCAACACGTTGCGTCCGGCCATCTGGACGAGGACGGTCGCATGGTTGACGAACGTCACCCGCATGTCCTCGACGAACGGCGGAGGCGGGTCACCATGCGCCTCGTCGCGGAATCGCCGCCACACTCCGCGATCGCGCGTCGCCATCCAGAGGATCGCGCCGCCGAAGCCGCGAGGTTTCGTGTCCCCGTAATTGAAGAAGTGGCGGCCGTCGAAGTGATCCGACACGGGTCCCCGGTAGCGAGGCGCGGAGAAAGGCACGAGTACGCGGAGCTACTGCCGCAGCCGGAGGAGCGTGGCCGCCCCGCTCGCGGCCGGCGAAGGGACGACGATCCAGAGGCCGTCGTACTCGGCGCCGCCGACGGTGACGGCTTCGCGGCAGCCGAGCGCTTCGATCAAGGGGGCGATCGTGTCGCTGTGGCCCACGACGAGGACGTTGCGCGGGCCCTGCTCCGCGAGGATTTTCTTCGCGAGCGGTTTCAGGTCGATCTTCCCTTCGGTGTCCGTGGCCGAGTAGAGGATCGGCTGCACTTTTGCGATCGCGGCGAGGGGCGCGGCCGTCGCGAGGGTGCGCACCGTGTCGGTCGAATACACGGCGACGATTCCGGCGTCGCGCAGCATTTCGCCGATGCGCTTCGCGCGGGCGCGGCCCGCTTCCGAGAGCGGGACTTCTTTCTCGTTCGCCTCGCTCTGCTTTTCCGCGTGCCGCACGATGAACACGGCGGCGGGGGCCGAAGCGTCCGAGAGGGCGAGCAGCGCGAGACCGACCGCCGCCGCTCGAAGCCCGGAATGCCGTTTCATCGAGCCGATCCGTAGGTTGCAAAAATCGGATCGGCCGGGAGCCGCTGCGGCTTCAGGAAATCCCAGGCCTGCCGGTTCACGTCTTTGGCAACCGAGTAGTAGTTGTGATCGTGACCCGGCATCTCCGTGAACGCGACGGGGAAGCCGCGGGACTTCAAGGCATCCCGGTTGGCGCGCACCCAGTCGAGGGCGAAGAACTGATCGCGCGTCCCGATCCAGAACGCGTACGGAATCTTGCGCTTCGCCCAGTCGAAGGCGCCGAAGTCCTCGGTGGGAATCGCCCCCGCGTGGATCGCCACCGCCGCGAAGTAGTTCGACTCGAACGCGCCCATCTCGAGCGCCATGCAGGCGCCGGCGGAATGCCCGAACAGATAGACGCGGCGCAGATCGATGGGCGTCTTCGCCGCGACGTCGTCGACCACGTCGCGAAGAAGTTCCGGCCCGTCCGTCGGAGTCGTCCAGTGCACCGAGTCGAGAGAGTCCGGCCCGGCCAGAACGATCCCTTCCTTCTGCGCCAGGTCCTTCCAGGGCACCACGAGAGTCTCCCCGTTGCGGCGAGACCCGTGGAGCAGAAGAAGGATCGGCCGGGGCCCCGGATCCTTCGCCTCCGGCACGAACAACCAGTAAGTCCGAGCCCGCCCGGACGACGTGACGGAAACCTTCTGAACGTCGGGCTTCCCGAAAATCACCGAAGCGAGAGCGACCATGAGCCCGACAACGACCGCCACCCGCCCGGAAACACGCATCCGCCGGATCTTACAATCCGCCCGCCCGAGCCGACGAAAGCGCGCCCCCGCCGGTGGCCCTCACTCCACGCCCGAGCCGCAGTGAATGTAACGGCGGGTGGCGGCGGGGGAGGCCCCGGCAGCGCCAGCAGGCCGGCGCGAGGGCGCTCTAGAAGCGCCAGGCCAAGAGACGCAGGCCGATGCCGCTGCCGGGTCCCCCGCCGACAGGACCCGCCGCCGCCACACTCGTCCCCTCGCACGCGTCCAAACGCCACCATGCTCCCGAGCGTCTAAGGAGGCGAGAAGGGAAGCCCATTGACCGGTGCACCAGGCGTGGGGAATCGTTCCGCAGGCATCGGTGAGGGGGAGCACCTGGACGAAACCGAAGTTCCCGGCCTCCCGCGAGGAGACGACGCGCTCCTCGAGGGTTGCCGGCGGGGAGAGGTCGACGCGTTCGAGCGGCTGTACGCCCTTCACGGGGCGAGGATGAAGAGCATTGCCCGAAATCTTCTGGCCCACGAGAGCGATGCGGAGGACGCCGTCCAGGAGGCGTTTCTGAAGATCTACCGGGGCGCCGGCTCCTTCCGCGGCACGTCGGCCGTTTCGACCTGGATCTACCGGATCCTCGTCAACGTCTGCTACGACATCCTCCGCCGCAGGAAGCGCCGGGCGGAGGACGCGCTGACCATCGAGTCGCCCGGGACGGATTCCGGCGCGGCCGGCGGTCGGACCGCGGCGGCCGGAGACCATCCGCTGCGCATCGCGATCGAGCAGGGAGTCGCCCGCCTGAAACCGCGGCAACGCGACGTCTTCCTGCTTTCCGCCGTCGAGGGCTTTTCGCATCGGGAGATCTCGGAAGTACTGGACATTCCAGAGGGGACGTCCCGCACGCTTCTCTTCGAAGCGAAGCGCCACCTCCAGGAGCTCCTGTGGGACCAGGGCGCGAGGAGCGCGGCGTCATGAAGACGGACACGGGCTGCCGCCGCGCGAAAGACGCGTTCCGCCACGACGACCCTTCGGCCGTGGACCGCCTGCGCGTGCATGCCGCACGATGCGACGAGTGCCGCGAGAACCTGGCGCTGTGGGACGAGATCTCGAAGGCGGCGCCCTCTCTCCGGAAGTCGTGGGAGAGTCCGTCGCTCTTTCCGCGGATCGCCGCGGCGGTCGAGGCCGAGAAAACGAGACCCGCGGCGGAGACCCCGGCCGTCCCGGCGCCCAGGCCCGCTCGCTTCGCGTGGGTGCCGATCGCGGCCGCCGCGGCCCTCTTCATCCTCGCGATGGCGGGTCTCCAGGTCTTCCGCAACAGCGGAGGCCGCGAGCCGCTCGTCAACGCGTCGGCGACGAAGAACCCTCTCTTGAACGACCGCTCGCTCGAAGACGTCGAGACGGCGGAGGCGAACTACGTCCGTTCGATCGACCGCCTCTCCGCGCTCGCGCGCGCGCGGATCGAGAACCCGACCACGCCGCTCCTCGTCAACTACCGCGAGAAGCTGCTGCTGCTCGACAGCGCCATCAACGAGACCCGCAACCAGATCGCCGGCAACCGGTTCAACTCACACCTGCGCCGCGAGCTCCTCGCCATGTACCAGGAGAAACAGCGGACGCTCCAGGAATTGATGAAAGAGGAAAAATCATGACCGAGACTTCCATCCGCCGCGCGGCCGTGTTGCTCGCGGCCCTCCTCCTCGCCGTGCCCGCCGTCTCGCGCGGAGACTCGCGCGAAGAGATCTCCAGAGAGGTCCACAAGACGCTCCCGCTCAGAGCCGGGCAGCGCCTCGAGGTCGAGCACCAGAACGGCGACGTGCGGCTCCGCGGCGTCTCGGGCAGCGAGCTGAAGGTCGACGCGAAGATCCGCGTGTCCTCTTCGGACATGGAGGAGGCGAAGAAGTTCGCCGATTCCATCTCGATCGAGATCGCTTCGACGGGGGCGGGGGCGATGGTCAAGACGCACTACCCGGAAGGGAAGTGGTTTTCCGCCTCGAGGCGCGTGTCTTTCGCCGTCGATTACGACATCACGGTGCCTGAAGGAGCCGCCGTCTCGGTGCGCAACCGGTTCGGCGACGTGACGGGGGAGGCGCTGAAGGGCGGAGCGGAGATCCACAACGCGAACGGACGGCTGACGTTTCGGGGCGGAAAGGGCCTCGCGCGCCTCGAGAACGCCTTCGGAGCGCTCGAGCTCACCGGCCACGCCGGCGACGCGGATATCAGCAACTCGAACGGAACCATGTCGATCGCGGAAGTGGACGGCCAGCTGCAGGCGCGCAACCGGTTCGGGCGCGTCACGATCGCGCGGGCGAAGCGCGTCGAGTTCTCCGGCAGCAACGCGGACGTCTCCCTCTCCGTTTCGGGGCCCTCATCCGTCACGACGTCGTTCGGCGCCGTCACGGTGACGACCGTCACGGGGGACCTCAAGGTGCAGAACAACAACGGCGCCGTTTCCGCCTCCGGGGTGACCGGCGAGGCGGAGCTCAACGGCAGCTTCGCGGCGATCACCTTTTCCGACATCGGGAAGACCGTGCATTGCGTGGGCACCAACGCCCGCGTCAGCGGCCGCAAGATCGGAGGCCCGGTCAACGTGCAGAACACCTTCGGGCCGGTCGAGCTCTCCGACATCTCCGGCGCCGTGGACGTGCAGAACACTAACGGCTCCGTGCGGCTGCGTGACATCCGCGGAGCGGCCATCGTGCGCAACCGGTTCGGGACCGTCGACCTGGCCGGCATCGCCGGCGACGCGACGGTCACCAACGGCAACGGAACGGTCGCGCTCGCGAACGTCGAGGGCGCCGTGGACGCCCGCAACTCCTTCGGGCAGGTTTCCGTGTCGCGCGCGAAGAAGGGCGCGAAAGTGAACTCTGGAAACGGGGGAGTCACCCTGTCGGACGTCGGCGCCGCGTCCTTCGTCAAGACGAGCTTCGCGCTCGTCGAGGCATCCCGGATCGCGGGCGATCTGACGGTCGAGAACTCCAACGGCGCCGTCCGGGCGACGGACGTCAGGGGCGCGATCGACGTCCGCACCTCGTTTTCGCCCGTCGGACTCGACACGATCGCGGGGCCGATCCGGGTCGACAACCAGAACGGCTCGGTCGAGGTGCGGGAGGTGACCTTCGGCGCGAAGGCCTGCAACCGCGTCTCCCTCAAGACGTCCTTCGCGCCGATCCGGCTCTCCCTCCCGGCAAACGGCGGTTACACGGTCTCCGCGCAGACGTCCTTCGGGAAGATCAGCAGCGAGCTGCCGGTGACGAGCACCGGCTCCATCGGCGGAGATTCCCTGCACGGGACGATCGGAGACGGCCGCTGCGAGGTGACGCTGTCCAACCAGAACGGGAACATCGAGCTGGTGAGGCAGGCAGGAAGGTAGTGAGACAGGTAGGTGGTGGGGCGGTCCTACGTCCTACCACCTGTGGAATGCGGGGTGCCCCTCCTTCACGGCCACGAACGTGCCGCGGCAGGTCGCCGTCGTTTTCCCGTTCGCTTCGAGAGTCGCCTCGACGACGGCTCGGTCGTCTGAGGACTCCACCACCCGCGCACGGAGGTGCAAGGGCACGTCCATGGGCGTGGGCCGCTTGAGCACGACGTGGAAGTCTGCAGTCACCGTGCAGGGCGGGGTCTGCGAGCCCGACTTCTCCTGGAGGAAATGCGTGGCCGTCCAGTTGCTGTGGCAGTCGAGCAGCGCTCCGCAGATGCCGCCGTTCAGCACCCCGTCGAAGGCGGCGTGGTGCGGCTCGGGGCGCCACTCGCAGACGACTTCGTCGCCCTCCACGAAGCTCTTGATCCGAAGCCCTTTCTCGTTGGCAGGCCCGCATCCGAAGCAGCGGTTTTCGGGCGCCCAGCGGTCCTGAAGCGATTGCATGCGGTCAGGATATCGCTGAGAGGCTGATGAAAATCGGCCGCGCTTTCTGAAAGCACGGCAGAATCGCCGGATGTCCGATCAGATCCTGGTTCCCCCGGCCGTCCACGCCGGCGGCGCCGACGAGCTCGTGCGCTTGGACCCCGACCACCCGGGTTTTCGCGACCCGGCCTATCGCGAGCGCCGCAACGCGATCGCCCGGCTCGCGTTCGAGTACCGCGAGGGCGAGCCCGCGCCCATCGTTCCCTACACGGAAGAGGAGCAGGAGGTCTGGCGCCGCGTCTGGGAGAACCTGTCTCCGCTGCATGCCTCGTCGGCGGTGCGCGAGTGGCGCTCCGCGGCGGACGCGCTCGCGCTCGACACGCGGCGGGTCCCGCAGCTCGTCGAAGTCAACGACCGCTTCCGCGGGTTCGCGAACGTCGAGATGCTGCCCGTCGGGGGGCTGATCTCGGCGAAAGGTTTCCTGGCAGCGCTCGGCCGCGGCGTGTTCCTCTCGACGCAGTACATGCGCCACCACAGCCGCCCGCTGTACACGCCCGAGCCGGACGTCGTTCACGAGCTCGTCGGGCACGCCACCAGTTTCCTGGCGCCGGAGATCGTCCACCTGTCGCGTCTCTTCGGCGAGGTCGCCGCCACGGCGGACGCTGCCACCGTCGAGAGGCTCGAGCGCGTGTACTGGTACACGCTCGAGTTCGGGCTGGCGCGCGAGGGCGGCGACGTCCGGGCGTACGGCGCGGGGCTTCTTTCATCCGCGGGCGAGCTCGAGGGGTTCGGCCGGCGCGCCGCGCTCGCCCCGTTCGATCTCGAGCGGATGGCGAAAACTCCCTATGACCCGACCGATTATCAGAAAATCCTCTTCGTCGCGCCGAGCTTCGCCGGCATGGTGCGGGAGGTGGAGAAATGGCTGATCGCGGAGCGGGCAGCGGGCAGCCGGGGCTGACCCCCGAAGGAACGTTTCGCGACCGCAGCCGCGGTCTCGTCGGATTCGGGTGGCTGCTCATCGCGGCGGGAGCGGCGTGCGGGTTGATCGCTCTCTCGGCTGTAGCCGTCGCGAGGCTGGCTCCTCCCGGCTCGGGCGCGCCGCCGCTGCGGACCGTGGCCTTCAACGTTCTCCTCTATGCCGCGCTCGGCGCCGCTTTCGTCGTTCTGGGAATCGGGTCCATCCGCGCGAGACGCTGGGCGCGAGCCATGGCGCTCGTCACGGGATGGGTCTGGCTCGCGACGGGTGTTCTCTCGCTCGTCGTGATCGCGGTCGTCCTTCCTCAGACGTTGTCCGCTGCAGGAGCGTCGCCGGGGTCCATCGCGTGCGGCCTCGGCGTCGCCGCTCTCATTCTGCTGATCTTCCTGGTGGCGCTCCCGCTCGCCGTCGTTCTGTTCTACCGCCGCGATGACGTGCGGCGGACCGCCGAGTGGCGGAATCCGAGCCCGGACTGGTCGGACCGCGCGACACCGACGGTTCTGGGCGTGGTGGTGGCGCTCGCGTTCGGCGGCGTCGTGTGCCTGCTGTCAGTGCCGTTTCTGAGGGCGATCCCGATCCTGGGCTCCGTGGTTACCGGAATTCCGGCCGCGCTTCTCCTGCTCGTTTTCTCCGCCCTCTCCTTCCTCCTGGCGTGGGGAACGTGGCGCCAGTCGCCGGCCGCCTGGTGGGGCCTCGTGGCCCTCCAGGTGTTCGGGCTCGTGAACTTCCTGACCCTCCGGTCGCTCGACATGGCCGCTTACATGAAGCAGGCGGGGTACCCGGACGACCAGATCCGGCAGGCGGCCTCCATGAACATCCTGGGAAGCGCCTTCATGCTCTGGATGGCCGTCGTCGTCTCCCTCGCCCTCCTCGGGTTTCTGGTCGCCATCCGCCGTCATTTCCGGGGCCAGAGTCCGCTCACGGGCTGAACCCGGGGGTGATGCGCCTTGCTCAGACGGCCAGGCGGAGCGTCCATATAATGAGAGTCCGCCCCGCCTGACGGCGCCGCAAAGGAGTCTTCCCATGCCGACCACCACCGCCGAAGAAACCGTCCCCGCGAAGTCCGAAGCTCCGCGCGATGCCCTGACGATCCAGGACCATCGGACGGGCAAGGCGTACGAAGTGCCGGTCAAGGACGGGACCATCCGGGCGATGGATCTCCGGCAGATCAAGGTTGCGGCCGGCGACTTCGGGATGATGTCCTACGACCCGGCCTTCCTGAACACCGCCTCCTGCCGGAGCCAGATCACGTTCATCGACGGCGACAAGGGAATCCTTCGGTACCGCGGCTACCCGATCGAGCAGCTCGCCGAAAAGGCGAACTACATGGAAGTCGCGTACCTGCTCCTCCACGGCGAGCTGCCGACGAAGAACCAGTACGAGCAGTGGATCCACGACATCACGTTCCACACGATGATCCACGAGAGCCTGAAGAAATTCATGGACGGCTTCAACCACGACGCGCATCCGATGGGAATGCTCATCGCGACGGTCGCGGCGATGTCCACGTTCTATCCGGGTGCGCGCGACATCCACAGCCCCGAAGGACGCACGAGACAGATCCACCGCCTGATCGCGAAAATGCCCACGCTCGCGGCATTCGCGTACCGCCACAGCACGGGCTCGCCTTACGTGTATCCGGACAACGACTTCTCGTACACCGAGAACTTCCTGAACATGCTCTTCCGGATCCCTGCGTCGAGCTGGCGGCCCAACCCGGTGCTCGTCCACGCGCTCGATGTGCTGTTCATCCTGCACGCCGACCACGAGCAGAACTGCGGAACGCACGTCATGCGCGGGATCGGCTCTTCGCACACGGACCCGTATTCGGCCGTCGCGGGAGCCGCGGCCGCGCTCTACGGGCCGCTGCACGGCGGCGCGAACGAAGAAGTCCTCAAGATGCTGGAAGAGATCGGATCCGTGTCGCGCATCCCGGCGTTCATCGAGGAAGTCAAGAACGGCAAGGGGGAGAAGCGGCTCATGGGGTTCGGGCATCGCGTCTACAAGAACTTCGATCCGCGCGCCACGATCATCAAGAAGATCGCCGAAGAAGTGTTCGAGGTGACGGGACGCAACCCGCTCCTCGACGTCGCGCTCGAGCTCGAGCGCATCGCGCTGCAGGACGACTACTTCATCAAGCGCAAGCTCTACCCGAACGTGGACTTCTACTCCGGCCTGATCTACCAGGCGATCGGGATCCCCACCGCGGCGTTCACGGTGCTGTTCGCGATCCCGCGCGTCTCGGGATGGCTCGCCCAGTGGCAGGAGATGCTCCTCGACCCGGAGCAGAAGATCGCGCGCCCGCGGCAGATCTACGTCGGTCCGGGGGAGCGCGACTTCGTCCCGATCGAGCGCCGCTGACGATCGGCCGGGGACCGCGGTTTCGCGCGGTCCTCTTCGACTGGGACGGCACCCTGCTCGACTCCGCGGAGTCGAGCTTCCGCTCGTACTGCCGGTTGTTCGCCCCCTACGGGATCGACTTCACGCGCGAGGTCTTCGCGCGCACCTACGCTCCCGACTGGTACCGCACCTACGAGGGGATCGGATTGCCTCGCGAGAAGTGGAAGGAAGCGGACGCCCGGTGGCTGGAGATCCACGCGGAAGAGCCGTGCGCGCTGCGGCCGGGGGCGGCCCAAGCGCTCGCGAAGCTTTCCGCGGCGAGCGTCCTGGCGGCGCTGGTGACGAGCGGGAGCCGCGCGCGGGTCGAGCGCGAGCTGGCGCTCCTCGGCGTGCGCCAGGCGTTCACGCAGCTCGTCTGCGGAGAAGATGCCGTTCGCAAGAAGCCGGACCCGGAAGCGCTTCTGCTCGCTCTCGAGAGGCTCGAGGTCCAGCCGGGCGAGGCGGCGTACGTGGGCGACAGCCCCGAGGACGTCGTCATGGCGCGGGAAGCCCGCGTGTTCGCCGTCGGCCTCGAAGGCGGGTTCCCGAACGCCGAAGCGCTGAGAGCGGCCCGGCCGGATTTCCTCGCCTCCGGACTGGTCGATGCGGTGGAGACTCTGTTGCGCTCATAGAATGAGCCGCCATGACGCCCGGCCAGGTCGCCATCCTGATCGCCGCATCCTTCGCTGCGGGCGTCATGAACGCGATGGCCGGCGGGGGGACCATCCTCACCTACCCTTCGCTGTTGTTCATGGGGTATTCGCCCATCACCGCAAATGCGACCTCGACCGTGGCCCTGTGGCCGGGCGCGGCTTCGAGCATGTTCGGGTATCGGCGTGAGGTCGCGGCCCACCGTGAGTGGCTGAAGACGCTCTTCCTGCCGAGCCTCCTCGGCGGCGCGCTCGGGGCCGTCCTGCTGCTGCGGACTCCCTCGAAAACCTTCGGGCACCTGGCGCCGTTTCTGATCCTCTTTGCGACGATCCTCTTCATGCTTCAGGGCGTGGTCGGCAGATGGACCCGCGAGGCGCACGGGGACGGACGCACGCCGAGGCGTCTCACGACCGCGGTGATCTTCCAGTTCGGCGTCGGTGTTTACGGGGGTTACTTCGGCGCGGGAATCGGGATCCTGATGCTCGCCGTGCTCGGTTTTCTGGGCCTCTCGGACATCCACGCCGCCAACGGGATCAAGAACTTCTTCGGGATGTGCATCAACGGTGTCGCAGCCGCGTATTTCATCGTCCGCGGTGCCGTCGAGTGGAAAACCGCCGCCATCATGATCGCGGGCGGAATCGTCGGCGGTTACGCAGGGGCGCGCTTCGCGAAAAGAATCGGCAGGGACAAGGCTCGCGCGGCGGTGATCGTCATCGGCCTCGTGATCGTCGCCGTGCTCCTCCTGCGGCAGGGACAGCTGTGAGCATCTCCGCCGAGACGTCCGATTTCACCGACGCGGCGCCGGGGACTCTGCGGGCCGGCGGGCGCTCTCTGCCGGTCGCCGCCATGGCCGCCGCCGCCGGAGCGACGAGCATCGTCGTCGGCCTCCTCTGGGACATCTCGTGGCACCGTTCGATCGGGCGCGACACTTTCTGGACGCCGGCTCACATGGCGATCTATTTCGGCGGCCTCCTGGCGGCGGCGGGCGTTGCCCCGTTGATCGCCCGCGCCACTGTGGCGGACGGTCCCGAGCGCAGAGCGTCCGTGGGGATCGGTCCCCTCCGGGGCCCCCTCGGCGCGTGGGTGATGCTCTGGGGCGCCGCGGCGATGGTCGCGTCGGCGCCGTTCGACGACTGGTGGCACGACGCGTACGGCCTGGACGTGCGCGTCATCTCGCCTCCCCACGCCGTGCTCGCCGCGGGAATGATCGGCGTGGTCGCGGGGGCGATGCTCCTGACGCTCTCGGTGCAGAACGGCGCTGGGGAGCTCGACGTCCGCGCGAGCGGCGCTTTGTACGCGTGGGCCTCCGGCGTGCTCGTGACTCTCGCCGCGACGTTCATCGTGGAATACACGTTTCCGCTCCACCAGCACGGCTGGCTCTTCTACGCGACTACCGGAGCGGTGTTCCCGCTTTTCCTCGTCGCGTGCGCCCGCGCGTCGAAGCTGAGGTTCGCCGCGGCGCGAGCCGCCGCGATCTACATGGCGATCATGGCCGCCATGGACTGGGTGCTGCCGCTCTTTCCCGCGCAGCCGCGACTCGGGCCCATCTACAACCCGATCACGCGCATGGTCCCGTTCTGCTTTCCGCTCCTGCTCGTTTTTCCCGCGCTCGCCATGGACCTCGTGCTGTCCCGCTTGAAGGCGCGATCGGAAACGCTGCTCGCCGTCCTCCTCGGGATCGTGTTCGTCGCTGTCTTCCTCCTCGTCCAGTGGCCGTTCGCTTCGTTTCAGATGACGCCCTCCTCCCGGAACTGGTTCTTCCTGGGAGACCGCTACTGGTCCTACTGGTTTCATCCGGACTATCCGTGGCGTTACGGATTCCAGGTCCGTCCAGGAGACCGACTCACTCTGCGCGGCATGGCCATTGCGGCCGGCCTCGCGATCGTCTCCGCTCGGGCGGGTCTCGGGGCGGGGTCCTGGATGCGCCGGGTCCGGCGTTGACGCTGGCTTTCCCCCGCGGACGCGGCGCCCTTCGGATCGCCGCGGCTGTGGTGTCTGCGGTGGTTCTCTTCGCGGAGGCGAGGCCGCTGGCCGCGCACGTGGGAAGCCCCGACACGTTCTTCGAGGGAGCGGCGGGGCCATACCGCGTGCGGGTGACCGTTCGTCCGCCGGGAGTCGTGCCCGGCCGGGCGGAGATCTTCGTACGACCCGAGACGGCGGGCGTCACGGCCATATCCGTGAGGCCGCGGCGCTACGACGCCGGACCCCACGGAGCTCCTCCTCCCGACGAGGCGCGACAGGTCGCCGGAGATCCGGGTCTCTTCACCGCTTCGCTGTGGCTCATGAGGGAGGGCGAACACGCCGTCGAGATCGAGGTGACGGGTAGCGCGGGAAGCGGGCGGGTCGTCGTCCCCGTCGCCTCCGTCGCCACGCGGACGCTCCCGATGCGCGGATCCCTCCTCGCGATCATCCTGGCGTTCGCCGCGCTGCTCGTCGCCGGCGGCCTCGCCATCGTGTTCGCCGCCGCGAGCGAGAGCACGCTCGCTCCCGGGGAGAGGCCGAGTCCGGCGAGGCGCAGGGTGGCGATTGCCGCCACCTGTATCGCCGCCGTCGTCTTTCTTTTCCTGCTCGTCGGGGAGAACGCGTGGTGGGGAAAAGCGCGAGATGCCTCCGTGAGGAGCCTCTTCCGGCCCTATCGGGCGAGCGCTGTCGTCGCAGAACGCGCGGAAGGCCGGGTTCTTCGCCTCACCATCGACGATCCCGCGTGGCGAGGCCGCGGCTGGCATCCTCTCGTGCCCGACCATGGAAAGCTCGTACACCTCTTCGCCATCCGCGAGCCGGCGCTCGACGCCTTCGCGCATCTCCATCCGCTGCCCTCGACCGAGCGCGCCTTCGACGCGCCGTTCCCGGATCTTCCAGCCGGCATGTACTCGGTTTTTGCCGACATTACCGACGAGACCGGGTTCCCGCAGACCGTCACGGCGCAGGCCCGCATACCTTCGGCTCCCGCCGGTTCTCCGCAGCCCGCCGGCGGGGACCCCGACGACTCTTGGATCACGGGAAAGCCCCTGCCCGCGGTGCCGGCCGCTCCCGGGCCGTCGGATCTCGGCGGCGGGATGACGATGCGCTGGGAGCTCGGCCCCGACGCGGTCCGCGCCGGAAAGGAGATGTCTCTCGCGTTTGACGTGCGCGACTCCTCCGGCGCCCAGGTCCCCCTCGAGCCGTACATGGGGATGGGCGCGCACGCC
>DASQJK010000060.1:0-8112 GCA_035631095.1 Thermoanaerobaculia bacterium | reverse complement strand
AGATCATCCTGCCGGCGGGAACCCGCTCCATCACCGCCTCCCTGAAGCTCGAAGTTTCGCCGACGACGGTCTGCGACCCGGCCCCGTCCGACGTTTATGACGGGATGGGCGGCGTCATGATCGACTGCGTCGAGCACTGATCCGCGCCTCGTTCCCTTCCAGCGGTAAGCGGCGTCGCGCGGCGTGACCCCGCGCCTGCCTGCCTCCGCGATGCAGCGGCCCTCGCGACAATAGAAGTCAGCGAGCGCGCCCGCATCACGAAACGTCTCGAACGAAGGGAAGAAATTATGTCGAGGGTCATTCGCTCCATGACCGGAGCGCTCGTGCTCCTTCTGGCGGCTTCTCGCGGGTCGGCCCAGCAATACAGCGATGTGTGCAACACGTGCGACCAGCCATTCGGGTCCGCGTCGCTTCGTGGCCCGTTTCCCTGCCTTCCGGCGGGATTCGGCAGAGTGGGCAACCGGGATTGCCGAACCGTGATGGAGCCTATCGTCTCGACGTCGGGCATCACGATTCGGGCGGCCTGTGTCTATGCAGGTGACACGTGTTTCTCGACCCAGTACGTCAGCTTCCTGGAGGTGTTCCGAGCCGCGAACGTCTATGGATTCTCCATGGAGGCGGGCACGGCGATTTTCAGTGGCTTCACCGGGCTCGACGGCGGCTGCTGCACACCCGACGGCACGGACTGGTGCGGAGTCTGGGGAATGCCGGCCGGCTGCACCTGACCTGAGAGCAACTGATTCAAGACCGCGGCGGGCGAGTCGAGATGCACTTGAAGAGAGCGAGGACGGAATGACGAGGTCCTGGCGATCCTGGCTTCTCGGAACCCTCGCGACGATTTCATGCGCTTTAGTTCTTCCCGCCGCGGACTCTCTGACCGTCCGCGTTCCCATTCGGTGGATCGGCTCCGCTCCCGCCCCGGTCGTTCACGTCGACCGGCTCGACTCCGCCGGCAACGTCGCCGGAACGGTCGACGCCGTTCCTTCGGGCGGCGGCATCGAGGTCCCGCGAGCGGAGGGCGCGGCCAAATACCGGCTTCGCGCCGACGGATTCACTCCCGTGGATCTGGTTCCGGAACGCGCGCCTTACGGAGCCGTGCTTCGCGCCTACGGCTCGGTCGGAATCGAAATGCCGGAGGGCACCGGCGGCGACGCGCCCGGGAAGCTCACGGTGCACGTCGTCGAGAGCGGCAAGGCGCGGCGGAGCGTGACCCTCGTCGTCGAGCGGGGCCCCGGTGGCGCGTACTCCTTCCGCTGTCCTCCCGGCATCTGGCACATCCTGATCGACGACGGCGCGCACGCTCCCCGCATCGCCGAGAGCGTTCGGGTTCTTCCGGGAGAAGCCGCCCGCATCCCGAAGAACGCGCCGAGCCCCGGCCGGGCGCGCACTTTTTCCGTGAAGGACGCTCACGGCGCGCCGGTCCCGAACGCCTCCTTTCGATGGACGACGAAGCTCGACACGCCGGGGGACGAGCTTCTCCGCAAGTGGATTCGCTCCCGCGGTCTCCAGACGGGAAACGATGGCCGCGTCCGCATTGATCGGATGCCCGAGAAGCCGCAGGCGTGGGAAATTCTTGCGCGCGGTTTCCGGACGAAGACGCTGGAGCTTCCCGACTCAATTCCGAAGACCGCGCGGGGACCCGAGTCCACGATCGCGGTCTTCTTGCGCCCGCTGCCCTCTCTTCAGATCCGTCTTCGCGGAGCGGAAGACCCGGCGCGAGGGACGTTGACCCTTCGCCGCCTTCCAGCAACGGCCGCGGAGGCGCTCGAACGACACGGGGACGCGCCCGTTTGGAGCGGCGAGATCGCGCCCGACGCTCTGGTGCCGGGCCTCACGAGCGGGCTTTACCGCGCCGAGGTGAAAGTGAACGGCCTGGTCGCCGCAGCGGATGCGGCCGTCGACGATTCCGACTCGGGCGCCGACGTGCAGGAGCTCGTCGTCGAGATCCTGATGCGCGCGGTGACGGGACGGGTGTCGAAGTCCGGCTCGCCGGTGGGAGGAGTACTCATCGAGGCGGTGCCCGCGGACTCGACGACCTCGCGCGATACGACGCGTCTCGCGGCCGCCACGACGGAAGCGGACGGCGCCTACCGGCTGTCGTTTTCCTACAGGGGAAGGGTGCTGCTGTTCGCGCACTCGGGCAACGTCACGAAGACCAAAGAGCTCGACCTCATCCGAAGCGAGACCGCCGAAGCCGACTTCGAGCTGCGCCCGGGGAGCCTTCGTCTCCACACCACGGATTCTGCGACGGGCGAAACATTGCCGTCGGTGGAGCTCGCCGTCGAGTTCGTACCCGCCGGCGGCTCGAGCGAAGGCCTCCGCAACGGCGAAACGGATTCCGCAGGAGACTTCGTCATCGAGGATCTGGCACAGGGATTCCTGAAGATCACCGCACAGGCGCCGAGCTACGCACGGCGGATCCTCCGCGACATCGCCGCGCCCGGAGAGGGAGAATCCTTCCTTCAGATCGAGCTCGTCCGGCGAACGCCTTTCCGAGTCCGTATCGTGGACGAGTTCGGGGCCTTCGTTTCCGGCGCGGAGGTCGACATCCCGCGGGACATTCATTTCCTCACTCCGCGCGCGGCGCCGCTCAGACTGCTGGGCCGCACCAATGACGTTGGCGAGCTCGTGCTCGATGCGCTGGGCGGCGAGCAGACACCCGCGTTCGCGGTGGCACCGGGTTATACGGCCGAGGCGTTCTGGCTTCCCGCGGCTGCCGCGCCGGACGTAGACGTCGAGAGCAACACAGTCGACGTCGTCCTCACGCACTACCAGGTCTCACCGGGAATCGTGGTGAGGAACGCGTCCGGATCGATCCGCGAGGACGCTCTGGTCGTTTTCCAGAAGGTGGGCATCGAGGTGCCGGTCAACCTGCTCGCGAGAGCCGCCTTCCTGAACGGGCTCTCGCCGGAATCGCTCTTCCAGCGCGGGGACCACGCGATCCACTACCACGAGCTCCTGGCGCCGGGAACCTACATAGCCGAAGCCCTGTCGCCGGAAGCAGAAGGGGACTACGATCCTCGCCGGGAGACCCGCGACCTGCTCGGAAGCGTCGTTCTACCGCTGAACCGGACTGCCGAGCTCCTCTGGAAGGAGGACAGACCGCTTCCGCCCGAAAAGCCTCGTTGATCGGGGTCGCCGGGCCGCTCGAGCACGCCGAAGGGCCCTGACGAGGGGCCGGCAGATGCAAGTGCATCAGGCGCCGCGGGACCGATCCGGGTGAAATCGTCTGCGGGAGGTTCCCATGAACCCAGTTCTGACCTTCGTGCTGGTGATCCTGGCGGTGAGTGCGATCCCGATGACCGTCATCCTCATCCGGAAATATTTTAACTACCGCAAGGCGCGCATCCTGATCTGCCCCGAGGCGCGGCACTCCGCCATCGTGAAAGTCGAGGCGGGACGCGCGGCGCGCTCCGCCGTGTTCGACGAGCCCGTCCTGCGCGTGCGCTCGTGCTCCCTCGGACACGAGAAGTGCAGCCAGGGCTGCCTGGAGCAGTTCGACAACCCGTCTTTCGACCCGTTACCGAACCCCTCTCGCTGAAGCCGGCGCAGCGACCGAGCCCGGCGGGAGCCGGGGCGGCCGCTCGGTTAGGATCTGGCGCCAAATTCGGAGGCGCCATGAGAAAGACCAGGCGGTACGCCCCTCTCCCAGCCCTGCTTCTGCTCGCCGGAGCCGCGCTGGCGCGGCCGGGCGAATGGTTCACCCTCACCGACTCTCAGGAAGGCTTCAGCATCCGGATGCCGGGCCAGCCGCAGAAGACCGTCAACGGGAAGATCACCATCTACCAATACGCGCCGGGGACGAGCTCCCAGGGAGTCTCCTACGGCCTCGCGTGGCGCAAAACGGAAGCGATCTGGGACGCAGAGAAGTTGCTCAACCAGAACGTGGACGATTTTGCGCGCACGTTTGGAGAGACGAAAGTCCTCAGCCGCACACGCCACGACTACGTCGTCATGACCTCCGACGTGAAAAATCTGAGAATGACGACGAAGAAGAGCGGCTATCCCGGAATGGAAGCAAGACTGCAGAGGGCAGACGGCGCGATCGGCACGATGATCGTCTACGTCGACAAGATGCGTTCACGCGAAATCGCGATGGCGTACCTCGTCGGGCGTGAGGCGAAATACTCGGAGGAAGACGCGCGGCGCTTCTTCGACTCCTTCGTATTTCTCTATAACCTCGGGTGAGGACCATATGAACCGCGCGGGCCAGGATCGACTCGGAGGATTTGGCTCCTCAGGTAGGATTTGAACCTACAACCCCCCGGTTAACAGCCGGGTGCTCTGCCATTGAGCTACTGAGGAACGGCAGCGGACCGGCAACGTTAGCGAAGCGTCTCCGGGCTGTCAACCGGACCGGATCGCGCCGTCGAGATACGATTCCTCCCTCCCAATGACCGAGGAAACAACGGCGAACGACCTCGTCGAGCGCCTGGCCGGGCACAAGACCCTCGGAGCGGCGCCGCGCGAGGAGCTCGCCTGGCTCGCCTCGCACGGATCCATCTTCCGCAGTGCCCCAGGCGACGTGCTCTCCACGAAGGGAGCCCGCGTCGATCGCATGTACATCCTGCTCGTGGGGCGCATCGCGATCTTCGTCGATCGGGGGGCCGGCAAGCAGAAGATGATGGAGTGGCAGGGAGGCGACGTCGGGGGCCTCTTGCCCTACTCCCGTCTTGTCAATCCGCCCGGCGATTCGGTCGCGCTGGAGCCGTCGGAGATTCTCGCGGTTGCCGGCGAGCATCTCCGGGACCTGCCTCGATACTGCCCCCAGGTCACGGCGATTCTCGTGCACACGATGCTCGACCGGGCCCGCTACTTCACCTCGACGGAGCTGCACGACGAGAAGATGGTCTCGCTCGGAAAGCTGTCGGCCGGACTGGCGCATGAGCTGAACAACCCCGCGGCGGCGATCGAGCGCACGGCGGGCCTGCTCGGAAGCCGTCTCGAAAGCCTCGAGAAGGCCGCCCGGGCGCTCGGCGCCGCGTCGCTGACCGAGGCCCAGCTCGCCGCGATGGACGCCGTCCGCGAATCCTGCATGGCGGCGCGCGTCCAGGGCGTCCGATCGCCGATCGAGATGGCGGAGCGCGAGGAGCGCATCGCCGACTGGCTCGAGGCGCACGGCCTCGACGCGGCCACCGCGGAGTCGCTCTCCGAAACGTCCGTGACGATCGAGGCACTCGACTGCCTCGCCGCGTCGATCCAGGGACCGGCGCTGGACGCCGCGCTCCGCTGGGCGGCCGCGGGCTGCTCGCTCCGCGGACTCGCCTCGGAGATCCAGGAAGCGTCCATGCGGATCTCCGGGCTCGTCATGGCGGTCAAAGGATTCACCCACATGGATCAGGCCGCGGTCGCCGAGCCGGTCAATCTGATGCGCGGGCTCGACAACACGGTCGCCGTGCTGAGGTCCAAGGCGCGCGGCAAATCGGTCACGGTCAGCCTCGAAGCGCAGCCCGACCTTCCTCGCGTGAACGGCTTCGCCGGTGAGCTCAACCAGATCTGGGGGAACCTCATCGACAACGCGCTCGACGCCGTCCCGGAGTCGGGCCGCATTGACGTGAGGGCCGCGCGCGAAGGGGATCACGTCGTGGTGCGCATCGTCGACAACGGAAGCGGAATCCCGCCGGAGGTCCGCGAGAGGATCTTCGATCCCTTCTTCACCACGAAGCCGATGGGGCACGGAACCGGGCTCGGGCTCGACATCGTCCGCCGTCTCGTTCGACACAACGACGGTCAGATCACGATGGAATCGCAGCCCGGCCGGACGGAGTTCCGCGTTTCGCTTCCCGTCGCGGAAACGTTCGAGGGCGCCGCGAAGCCGTGAACAAGCCCGTCCTTCTGGTCGTGGATGACGACCCCCAGGTGCTCGCCGCCGTGAGGAGAGACCTGCGTTCGCGCTATCGGGAAAACTACACCGTCATGAGCGCGACCTCGGGACAGGAGGCGCTCTCGACCGCGCGCGAGCTCAAGAGCCGCGGAGAGTCGCTCGCCATGGTGATCAGCGACCAGCGGATGCCGGGGATGCTCGGAGGGGAGGTGCTCGCCCGGTCCCGCGAGCTCTATCCGCTGGCGCGCCGCGTCCTTCTGACGGCGTATGCGGACGTCGAGGCCGCGATCCGCGCCATCAACGAAGCGCACGTCGACCACTACCTCTCCAAACCGTGGGACCCGCCGGAGGAGCGGCTCTATCCCGTCGTCGACGACCTGCTGGACGCCTGGCAGGCCGAGTACCTCCCGGAGGCCAAGGGGCTGAGGCTCGCCGGGCATCAGTGGTCGCCGCGGTCGCACGCGATCAAGGACTTTCTCGCGGGCAATCTCATTCCGTATCGCTGGCTGGAGGTCACTCGCGATCCGGAAACGCGGCCCCTCCTCGACGCCGCCGGAGTGGGACTCGATCAGCTCCCGGCGCTTTTTTTCGAGGACGGTTCCGTCCTGCGCGATCCGGAGCCGCGCCAGGTCGCGGAGCGTCTCGGCCGTTCGTTATCGGCGGCCTTCGACGTTTACGATCTGGTGATCGTGGGCGCGGGGCCGGCGGGGCTCGCCGCCGCCGTGTACGGGGCTTCCGAAGGGTTGAGAACCCTGATGCTCGACCGGCACGCGCCCGGCGGTCAGGCGGGCTCGAGCGCGCGCATCGAGAACTACCTCGGCTTTCCCGCCGGCGTCTCGGGCTCCGAGCTGACGCGGCGCGCTCTCACGCAGGCGCAGCGCCTCGGTGCCGAGTTCCTGGTGCCGCTCGAGGTGACGCAAGTGTCGATCGAGGCGGGATACAAGCGGCTGAAGCTCGCCGACGGGCGCGAGCTCGTCACGCGCGCCATGGTCGCCGCGACCGGCATGCTCTACCGCGAGCACCCCGCGCCGGGCTTCGCGGAGCACACGGGCGCGGGCGTGTACTACGGCGCGGCAACGACCGAGGCGCCGGCGTTCCGCGACCGGCGCGTCATGGTCGTCGGCGGAGGAAATTCCGCAGGCCAGTGCGCGATCCACCTCGCCCGCTACGCGAAGGACGTCCAGATCATCGTGCGCCGCGAGAGCCTCGCCGACACGATGTCGCGGTATCTCATCGATCAGATAGGGAAGACGCCGGGTATCCGCCTGCGCGCCAGCACGGAGATCGAGCGGGTCGAGGGCGACGGCCACGTAGAACGCGTGGTGCTCAAGTCTCTCCTGGATGGCTCGTGTTCCCTGGAGGAGGCGGACGCGCTCTTCGTCTTCATCGGCAGCCGGCCTCGGAGCGACTGGCTCCCGAACACCGTGCTCCGCGACTCGAAGGGATTCGTTCTCACGGGACGCGACCTGATGGCCGCGCCCGGATACGCGCGGGCGTGGAAGGAGCGCCGCGCTCCTCTGATGCTCGAGACGAGCGAGGCCGGCGTCTTTGCGGCGGGCGACGTCCGCGCGGGCGCGATGAACCGCGTCGCCTCCGCGGTCGGCGAAGGGTCCATGGTCGTCCGGCTGGCGCATGAGTACCTTTCCGCAACCTGACGACCCGGAATCGATCCGAACGGATCACCGGGATTTGGACGGGCTCTTCGGACGCTTCCTCGAAGCGGCCTCCGCCGGGTCGCTCGCCGCCGCGGTCGAGGCGATCGGCGTCTTCGACGACGCGCTCCGCTTCCACACGAGGATGGAGGAGTCGCTCTTTCCGCCCGGGCAGGCGGAGAAGCTCGTGGCGGCCCCGGGCGAGACGCCGGCCGACGCCCTGTTCCGCGAGCTGCGCCTCGAGCACGTACAGATCCGGGAGCTCTCCGGAATGATCCGCAGGGTGCTCGGCGAATCCGCCGACCTCTCCGCGGCTCGCGCTCTCGCCGGGTCGCTCGCGCAACGCTGGGACGCGCACACGGCGCGCGAAGAGCGGGAGTGGCTGGGGCCCTTGTCATCCTGAGCGAAGCGAAGGACCCGCCCCGCAACTAAAGCGCCTTGGTTGAGCCCTCGTCGAGCGAGAGCGAGAGGGCAGGTCCTTCGTCGCTGCGCTCCTCAGGATGACAAGGAAGCCAGCGCCGTCACTTCTACGGTGCGCTCCCTCGGGCCGTCGAGCTCGATCAGGAAGATGCCCTGCCAGCGGCCGAGCTTCGGCTTTCCCTTCTCCATCGGGATCAGGCGCGACGTGCCGATCGC
>DASQJK010000059.1:0-21416 GCA_035631095.1 Thermoanaerobaculia bacterium | reverse complement strand
GGAGGATCCTCCCCCGCCAGACGGCGCACATTCCGCTCGTGTACTTCGACCACGTGGTCGGCGTGCTCGCTCTTGGAGCGACCGAGGAGTTCACGCGGAAGGCGAGCAACGCGCTCACGGCGATCGCGCCGTCGCTCGCCGTCGCCCTCGCCAACGCGGCGGCGAACGAGCGCGTGGCGGAGCAATCGCGCCGGCTCGCCGAGCAGAACGAGCTGCTGGAGGAGCAGCGCAGCCGCATCGCGCGGACCGCCGAGGAGCTGCAGCGCGCCGGCGCCTTGAAAGACCGCTTTCTCGCTTCCGTCTCTCACGAGCTGCGCACCCCCATGACCGTGATCCTGGGCTTCACCGGGACTCTGCTCCGCGGCAACCAGGGGGCTCTCAACCCCGGGCAGCGCGAGAGCCTCGAGCGCGTCCAGCGCAACGCGAAGCTCCTGCTCGGGCTGATCAACGACATCCTCGACATCTCCAAGATCGAGGCGGGCAAGACGGAAGTCACCCCGACGAAGATCTCCGTCCCCGCTTTCCTCGCGCAGATCCAGGCCGATTTTCAGGAGGGGGCGAGCAAGAAGGGGCTCGCGCTCGAGACGTGGGTTGATCCCGGGATCACGGAGGTCACCACCGACGCCGCAAAGCTCACGCAGATCGCCGCCAACCTCGTCGGCAACGCTCTCAAATTCACCGAGCGCGGCCGGATCGAGGTCCGGGCGGAAGAAAAGAGCGGCGGTCGATGGGCGCTGGTCGTCTCCGACACCGGAATCGGGATCCCCGAAGACGAGCAGAGGGCGATCTTCGAAGAGTTCCGGCAGGGCGAAGCGCCGGAGCACCGCGGACGCGGAGGAACGGGTCTCGGGCTGGCGATCGTCAAGCAGCTGGCGCTCGTGCTCGGCGGCACGGTTTCTCTTCAGAGCGCCCGGGGCGAAGGCTCGCGTTTCCTCGTCACGCTGCCGCGCGAGCTCCCCGGCCCGGTAGCCGCTCCCGCCGCGGCGCCGCGGCGGGAAACCGAAGGCGAGCGCACCGTGCTCGTCGTGGACGACGACGAGAGCATCCGGCGGCTGATCGCCGTGGAGCTCGGCCCGTACGCCGTCCGCGTCCTCGAGGCCAGCGACGGCGACGAAGGCATCCAGGTCGCTAAAACGGAGCGGCCGGACCTGATCCTTCTCGACGTCTTCATGCCGCGCCTGAACGGCTGGCAGACTCTGAAGGCGCTGAAGGACTCCGCGGAAACGCGCAACATCCCCGTGGTCGTCCTCTCGATCGTCGAAAACCGGACCTTCGGCTTCTCGCTCGGAGCGTTCGACTACCTCCTGAAGCCTCTCTCGAGAGAGGCCCTCTTCGACGTGCTCTCCCGGGCGGGCGTGCTCGCCTCGCGCGGCCACGTGCTCGTCGTGGACGACGAGCGGGACATCCGCCAGTTGCTCGAGCAGGAGCTCGTCGCGGCGGGGTATCGGGCGCGCTCTGCGACCGGAGGAGCCGAGGCCCTCGAGGAGATCGAGCGGGAACGCCCCTCGGCCGTGATCCTGGACCTCATGATGCCGCCTCCCGACGGCTTCGAAGTGCTCTACCGGATCCGTGAGCGCCCGGAGTGGAACGGGATACCTGTCATCGTCGTCACCGCGAAAGACCTCTCCGCTTCGGATTATGGGAGACTCCACGGGTCCGTCGAGCGGATCCTGCAAAAAGGCACCGATCCGCGCGGCATCGTTAGCGAAATCGTCGGTGCGCTCGAATCGGCCCGGCCGGCGGTAGCGCGGACGTGACCGAAGCGACTCCGCCTCGCGGCGGCTCGCCCGGTCGGCGGATCGGGGACGCCGAACGAAGGGGTGCCAGGGGAAAAATGGCAAGGATTCTGGTCGTCGAAGACTCACCCGACATCCGCGAGCTGGTGCGCGTGCTGCTCGAAAGCGCCGGTCACGAAGTGACGACCGCTTCGGACGGACAGGAGGGAGTCGCCCTGGCCCGGGAGCATCGCCCCAACCTTGTGTTGATGGACCTGTCGCTGCCGGTCCTCTCCGGCTGGGAGGCGACGCGCGAAATCAAGTCGGACCCCGCCACGGCGTCGATCCCCGTCATTGCGGTCACCGCCCACGCGATGCAGGGCGACCGGGAGAGAGCACTCGCCGCGGGCTGCGACGGATTCGTCGCCAAGCCGATCGACGAGGAGACCTTCGCTTCCGTCGTCACGTCCTTCCTCGGCGCGCCGCAGATCGGTAAGACCGAAGTTCCGAGGGCGCGGCGCGCCGACGACGAGAACGAGCCCGCCCGCATCTTCCTCGTCGAGGACCAGGACGACGTGGCCGATCTCATGACCGCGGATCTCGGGACCGACGGCCACAAAGTCGTGCGCGCCGGTTCCGTCGAGGAGGCCCGTCAGCTGTTTGCCGAAGGCGGGATCTTCGACCTCGCGATCGTCGACGTCATGCTGCCGCCGGGCTCCGGCTACGACCTCACGTCCGACCTGATCGCCGGCTCGCCCGAGTACCTCCCCGTCCTCCTCGTGACCGCCGGACTCATCGACCGGGAGCGCGGCTACGCCGCGGGCGCCGACGACTTCATCGGGAAGCCGATCGAGAGCGCGGAGCTGCGAGCCCGCGCGCGCTCTCTGATCCGGATCGGCCGCGCGATTCGCCGCCAGGGCAAGACGCTGCGCGAGCGCGCGGAGGCCTACGAGAAGCTGGCCGAGCTCGACCGCCTCAAGTCGGATTTTCTTTCGACGGTCTCGCACGAGCTCCGTACGCCGCTCAACACGATCATCCTTCTCTCGCACCTGATCGAGCGCGAGGGAGCCAATCCGTCCGATCGCGAGCGCCGGCTTCACGACGTCCGGGTCATCCGCGACAGTGCCGAGACCCTGCTCCGGATGATCAACAACATCCTCGACCTCGCCAAGCTCGAAGCGGGTCAGCGGGACCTCCATCCGCAGCAGCTCGAGCTCGAGGCTTTCCTGCGCGAGACTACGGACATCCTCGAGCCGCAGGCCCACGAAAAAGGCATCTCGATGACGCTCGAGGTCGCCCCCGACACGCCCGCCGCGGTCGTCCTGGACCGGGAAAAGCTCGCGCGCGTGCTCATCAACCTCCTCTCGAACGCCGTGAAGTACACGAGGGAAGGCGGCGTCGTGCTTCGCGCCGCCCCGTGGCAGGGAAGCATTGCGTTCGAAGTCGAGGACACCGGAGTCGGAGTTCCCGAGCACCTGATCGCCGCCGCGTTCGAGCCGTTCCGGCAGATCCGTCCGCGCAGTGGCGATGCCCCTCGCGGGACGGGGCTGGGGCTCTCGATATCCAAACAGCTCGTCGAGCTCATGGGCGGAGACCTCCTCTTCCACAGCCGCGAGGGCAACGGGACGCGCGTTTCCTTCACGCTCCCGCAGCTGCCGTCGGCCGAGGGCGCCGCCGCCCCCGCGGACACGCGGTGGAAGAGCGGACCGACTCCGACGGGGATCACTGACGGGGGCGAGTGCCGCCGGGTCCTGATCGTCGAGGACGACTCGTCGTCGCGCTACGGGTTGAAGAGCCTCCTCGAGTCGGAGGGGTACGAGGTGACCGAAGCGGCGGACCTCGCCGAGGCCGAGCGTCAGATCGACGCGCGCCATCCCGAAGTCGTCGTCCTGGACATCACCCTGCCGGACGGCGACGGAGCCACCTGGCTTGCGTCACGCAACCGCAAGCAGCCGGCCGCGTTTCCGGTCATCGCCCTGACCGGCGTCACCGCCGACGAGGACCGCCGCAGGATCGAGCGATCCGGCGTCGCCGCGGTTCTCCACAAGCCGGTGAACGTCCATCTGCTCTTCGACGCGTTGAGGGAGTGCGTGGAGAGGAAGGTCAGTAGTCCTTAGTCAGAAGTCAGTGGTCAGTAGTCAGTAGTCAGTAGTCAGTAGTGAGAACGACTCCGAACCACCGACTACCGACTACCGACCAGACCCACTCAGGCGAGCACGTCCCGCCGGACGAACACCGCGAAGGCGACCAGCACCGCTCCCAATCCCCACAGCGCGAGCATCACCACCGAGAACTCGACGGTCATGCCCGGGATCGGCGGCGGGGAGCCCGAGTAATAGTCCGGCAGCGGCAGGTTCGTCGGGAAGAGGTACTTCTGGAACGCCCACGTCGGCGCGAGCCGCGGGAGGATCGTTCCGAGGATGAGCGCGGCGAACATGGTCCCCATGGAGGCGGCCGTCGACCGCAGGAGAACCGAGGTCAAAAACCCGATCACGCCTACGACCGCCGCGGCGAACCAGGCGAGGCCGAAGACAGCGATCGCGTCCTGCCACAGGGGTACCGAGCGCACCGCCGACGCGTCGAAAGTCCCTCCCGTCTGGCGGAAACCGGAGAGGATCGGCGCGCCCCACCCCTTGTATCCGTAGGCGAGGCCTCCAAACAGGTAGGCCACGCAGCCTCCCACGAGGACCGTCAGGCCGATCGCGAGGAGAAGCGCGGCGAGCTTGGAGGAAAGGACCCTCGCCCGCGAGACCGGCCGCGTCAACAGGAGCTTGATGGTCCCCTGAGAGAACTCGGAGGAGACGACGTCCGCGGCGAACACGATGGCCAGCAGGTGAAGGAGGAGATAGCTCGCGGCGTTGGCGAAGCCGCGCGTGAAGAGAGGACCGGAGACCGCCTCCGGATCCACGTCGCGGTCGAGGTGGTACTGGAGCCGCGAGATTTCGAACTGCATCCAGTTCTTCTGCGACTCGGGCATGCGCCCCTGCCGGAGCCAGTTGCGCATCCGGGCGACGCGCTCCTGCGTGTCCACCCTCCAGTCTTTGCGGGACCCGAACTTCTCGCGGCTCTGGCTCTGCGCAAAAACGATCGTGCCGACGAGACCCACGAGGATCAGGAGGACGAGCCGGAAGCGCCGGCGCTTCCAGAGCTTCAGGACTTCGTTTTCGACGAGGGGGAGGAAACGCATGGTCAGACCGTCTCTCCCCCGGTCACCTCGAGAAAGACTTCCTCGAGGGACGACGCGGGCCGTTCGACGCCGTAGATCTCGACCCCCGACTGCGCGAGCGCCGAGATCGCGCGCGGCACCGCTTCCCGCGTGAGGTTCGCCGCGACCGTGTCCGGCGCCTCGGCTTCGGCGACTCCATCCGAAGCAAAGGTCCGGAGCACTTCCGCGGCGCGGTCGGCGGGGCGCACGGTGAACCGGTGCGGTCCGTCCGGGCGGTCCAGGAGCTCGCGGACGGGGCCGGTGGCGAGCGTCCTGCCGCGATGGATGATCGCGACGCGGTCGCACATGAGCTCGACCTCCGAGAGGAGGTGCGAGGAGACGAAGACTCCGATCCCCCGCTCCGCCGCGAGAGACCGGACGAGGTGCCGGATCTCCCGGATGCCGGCCGGATCGAGGCCGTTCGCCGGCTCGTCCAGGATCAGCAGGTCGGGGTTTCCGAGAAGCGCCTGCCCGATCCCGAGGCGCTGCCGCATCCCGAGAGAGTACGTCGAGACCTTGTCGTCGAGCCGTTCGTCCAGCGAAACGAGGCGCGCGATTTCCGGAATGCGGGACCCGGCGCCGTCCGGCAGCATGCGGGCGAAGTGAAGAAGGTTCTCGCGCCCGGTCAGGTACTTGTACAGGTCCGGAGACTCCACGATGCAGCCCACGTGCGACATCGCCGCCGAATGTTCCCGCGAGAGATCGAGCCCACGGATGCGGATGACTCCCGCGTCCGGGCGCGCGAGACCGACGAGCATGCGGATGGTCGTCGTCTTCCCCGCGCCGTTTGGTCCCAGGAAACCGAAGACTTCGCCGGCGTAAACCTCGAAGGAAACGTCGGCGACGGCGACGCGCACTCCGAAGCGCTTCGTCAGATTCGTCGCGGAAAGCACGACCTCGGTCACGGCGAAGACTCTCTCACAACGATTCCGATTCGCGAGATCGTGAGATCGCGACAGCATGAGATCGCGAGATCATGAGATGGTGAGATGGACATGATGAGCAGCCGCTTCTGGCTCTGGAAAGTGACGGGCCTCGTCGCGACGGCCGCGACGCTGCTCTTTGCCGCGGGCTTCGCTCTCGCGCTCCGCGGGCGGCTCGGGCACCCCATAGGGAGCCCGCCGCCGGAGCCGCGCACTCCCGCCGCGATCGCCCGGCCTTCCGGAAAGCGCCTCGTCCTCGTTCTCGGCGATTCCCTCGCGCGGGGCACGGGCGACGAGACCGGACGGGGTTTCGCTGCCGACGTCTTCGACTTCGTCCGCAAGCGAGGCCCGGCGGAGCTCGCGAACCTGTCCGTCAACGGCGCCGAATCGCCGGAGGTCGTGGAGCTCGTGAGCGGCGCGAACGTACGATCCCTCGCGGCCTCCGCGGACCTCATCCTCCTGTCGATCGGAGGCAACGACCTCTCGCACGCGGTCCCGCGCGGGCCGGATCCCGCAGCGGGAGTGCGGGCGGCGGAGGACGTGGCCGCTGCGCGGGCCCGCTACGCCCAGAACCTCCGCGTGACGCTCACTGCGCTGCGCACGGCGAACGCCAGAGCGCCGATCCTCGTCGTCGGCCTCTATGACCCGTTCGGCGAAGCGGGCCCGGCCGGACGGCTCGGCTCTTCGGTCATCCTCCGATGGAACACGATCCAGCAGGAGACGGCGCTCTCGTTCCCGGCGACCTTCGTCGTACCGACATTCGACCTCTTCCAGGGGAGGCCCGACCGCCTGGGAGCGGACAAGTTTCATCCGAACCGCAGCGGCTATCAGGCGATCGCCGCGAGGATGATCCAGCTTCTCCCCTCCTGAAAAAAAGAGACCGCCCCGGACGGGCGGTCTCCGAATACCTGCGCGTTCCGTATCGTTCAGTCGCGGCGCCACCGGTCATCGCGGCGGTCATCTCTCCAGTCGCGGCGGTCATCTCTCCGGTCGCGCCGGTCGTCCCGGCGGTCGTCGCGCCGATCCCAGCGACGCTCGTACCGGCGCCGCTCGTCTGCGCGGCGATAGACCCGCGTGTACCGCCAGTCGTCGTACCGGCGCGAGAAGCGCGTCGGGGCCGAAGTCACGATCCAGCGGCCGTTGTACTCACGAACGGGGACGAAGCGGGTGCCGGAGATGAATCCGTACCCGTAGTCCGGGTGCTGATAGATGTCGCAGTCGTCCGGCGCGTACGTCCCGACCTGGTAGACGGGATCGCCGATGTTGACCGAGATGCGGCCGTGCGGAAGCGGGAACGATCCGCGAAACGAAACCTGCGCGCTGGCAGTCGAGGCTCCCGCGAACGCGAGGCCGCCGACCAGGATGGCGGACCCGAGAACGCGTCGATAACTCTTGGTCATTTGAAACCTCCTTCGCGGAACATCCGCGAGACGCCCATTCACATCGCAACGAGGCTGCCAGATCGCGACGCACACAAACAAACGAGTTAGCGAAATCGAGGCTCCCGCGATCGTCCTTTCGCGATGTCAGATTTCGCGGCAACGAGATTGAAATTCTTGGGGAAGCGCACAAAAAAAGTGCCGCCCTTTCGGGCGGCGACGAGGAGATGGGATCCGACTCGGACGGGGTCAGCGATTCCAGCTTCCACGACCGTGATCGCGTCCGCGGTCATCGCGGCGTCCGTGATCCCGGCCGCGATCCCAGTTGCGTCCGCGGTCGCGGAAATCGCGGCGGTCGAACCGGTCGAAGCGATCGAACCGTTCGCGGCTGAAGACGCGGACTCGCGGCGGCGCGTAGAAGCGCGGGCCATACACGTAGCGAGGTCCGCTGTAGTAGGTGACGAAACCCGGATCGTAGGTGTAGTCGTCGTACGCGTACGCGCCGTCGTAGCCATACGCGGCCACCGGCGACTCGCAGACGATCCACCGGTCGCTGTAGCGCCGCACCGGAATCCACCGGTCCCGGTACAGGAAACCGTACCCGTAACCCGGACGCGCGTAGACCCGGTATCCGAACGGCACGAAGCCCCCGACCCGGAACGACGGGTGCCCGATCACGAGGCGTCCATGCGGAAGTGGAAACGAGGCGGAAAAATGGACCTGGGCGCTCGCGGGTTTTGCGCCGACGAAGGCGAGACCTGCCACCAGTGTGGCGGAGACCAGCCCGATGCGGAATGCTTTGTTCATCTCGACCTCCTCCGCGGACCACCCGCGGGACACCCTCAGTCATCGCAATGCGAATGCCATGGCAGAGGCCTGAAAACAAAAGACTTATCTGATGGGATGTGTCCACGCCGGAGGCCAGAGTGAACCCGCGGAGAGACGAGCCGGCCGCCGGCTACCGACTACGGACTACCGACTACCGACCCCCGGCTAGAGAAACTTCCTCAACCGCAGAAACGCTTTCCCGAGACCGAGCGCAATCGAAGCAGCCGACGCCGCCCGCCCGATCTGCGCGGCCGGGGAGGACTTTCCGAAAAGCTTGTAGGCCGCCGTGCCCGCGGCGGCGACTCCGGTCGCGGTCGCTCCGGCGATCTTCCACCGGAGGCGATGGTCGCGCACGTTCCCGGCGACGCTCCCGAGGGCGCTCGCGAGCTCCGCGCGCTGGCGCTCTGCTTTCCGTGCGAGCCCGGCCAGACGCTCCTCTGCGCCCTCTTTCGCCTTCACTCGGACCCCGCGCGAAACCGCTGCTCGACGTCCGTCGCGTCTTCGCGTTCGGGCGGCGGCTTCAACGCGCCGCGAATGGCTTCGACGTCTTCCTTCAGGCCGCGGCTCGTCTCCGGAAAGGCGAACGGCTTGAAGTTCTTGAACGTCTTGATCCCCGCGAAGGCGGCGCCCGCCGCCCCGAGGAGGTAGAGAACGAACGTCCCGAGCAGGCCGGCCCACACGCTGCCGAAGAGCATCGAGAGCAGCACGGCGATGAGGGCGGTCAGCACGAGGACCGCGAGCCATCCGACGACGGCGGCGATGACGAACGCCACCGCGCCTCGCGCGACCACGTTTCCCTTGTGCGCGGCCTCCGCTTTGAAGATCTCTACGCGAGTGGCGAGGAGCTCCTTCGCCGACTCCGCGGCCATCTTGATCCGCGCGAAGATCCCGGGCCTCGGCTCTTCCACTTCTTCCACTGCCTCTCGTCTACTCCACATCGAAACCTCTCAGTGCGGACGAGCGGCGGCCTGCGCGCGCCGGTCCCGCGAGGGATTCACTTCCAAGGGAGCGATCCGGATCCCCTCTTCCTGGAACCGCTCGCGAATCCGGCGCGCGAACATCGGCGCGCCGGGAGTGTCGCCATGGATGCACAGCGTGTCAGCCGAGACCGGGACCTGCGCGCCGCCGCGTGCGCGCACGAGGCCGTCGCGGACGATCGAGAGGGCCTGCTCCGCCGCTTCATCCGGGGAAGAGAGCAGCGCGTCGGGCTCTCCGCGCGGGACGAGCGACCCGTCGGGCATGTAACGCCGATCGGCGAACCCTTCCGCGGCCACGGTCAGGCCCGCCTCGCGCCCGGCTTCCATGAGCAGAGAATCCCCCGGCCCGACCAGCACGAGACTCGGCCGCAGCCGCCGGACTCCTTCCGCGATGGCGCGAGCGATGTCGGGAAATTCCGCCCCCGCGTGGTAGAGGGCACCGTGTGGCTTGACGTGCGTGAGCATTCCGCCTCTCGACCGCACGAAGCCGTCGAGAGCCGAGATCTGGAACAGCACCAGCTTCTCGACCGCGTCGGCGGGAAGGTCCATCCGGACCCGGCCGAAGTTCGCGCGGTCGGGGTATCCCGGATGCGCTCCTACCTGGACGCCGTGCGTCATGGCGAGCGCGACCGTCTCGTCCATGACCGAGGGGTCGCCCGCGTGGAGACCGCAGGCCACGTTCGCGGAGGTCAGATAGGGCAGAAGATGCTCGTCTTCCATCCCTTCGCCCACGTCGGCGTTCAGGTCGATGGTCACGGCCGAGCCATCCTACCTCTCGCCTCGCGCCTCGACCGCCTCGGCGAGCGAGACGGACCGAAAGCGAAGTGTCGAGCCCGGCCGCGCCTGGGCCAGGACCGGGAAATCCGCGGAGATGACCGTGCCGATCTTGGCGTAGCCGCCCGTGATGGGCCGGTCCGGTCCGAGCACGATCGGCTGCCCGTCCGGTGGAACCTGGATCGCGCCCAGCGCCGTGCCCTCCGGAAAGATCTCCGCGCCGCCTCTCGACGGTTCGAGGGGGGGACCTTCCAGGCGAACGCCGCGGCGATCGCTCGCCGCCGAGACGCGATATCGGGAATCGAGCAACTGGGAAACCCCCCGGGCTGAAAACCGTTCGACCTGCGATCCCAGCACGATACGTACCACCGGGTCCGCTGAAATTCGCGGCAGCCGCGCGATCCGGACCGGCATGGGCGAGGGCGCCCCCGCGGGCCGGAGCAGGAGGTCCCCGGTCTCGAGCCGACGCGGCACAGGTCCCGCGTCCGGCAACGCAAGACCGCCCGCGACGCAGAGATAGGAGCGGACACCGTCCCGCACGGGGCCGATCGACAGCCGCTCCCCGCGGGCCATCCAGAAAGGGGCCCCGGCCTTGATCGCGGACCTGCCGAGCAGGGCTTCGCAGGGTGCGCCGGCGAGCACCGCGACCAGGTCCTCCAGGGCCGCGAGCGTCGGCCCCGACACCGTCACCTCGAGGGCGGCGGCGCCTTCAGGATTGCCGAGAGCCGCGTTGCCTGCCGAGAGAGACGCCTGATCCATGGCGCCTCCCGGGGGAACTCCCGAAGAACCGGCGCCGTACCGCGGCGCGCCGCACGGGGCGCTCCAGAGACCCGGAGACTCCACTTCGAGAACTGCCGTTGCGCGCGGCCTCGGCGCACCGGGGGGCGGCGCACCCGGCGCGTCCCGGAGCGCCCGCTCGAAATCCGGGGCGGCGACCGGCTCGAAGGCGACGCGGTCTCCGGGCAGCAACGAGGCGGGAGGCTGCCGGGCGGGGTCGAAGAGTCGGAATGCCGCCGAGCCGATCAGGTTCCAGCCGCCCGGGCCCGCGTTCGGGTAGATGCCGGTGTACGGACCTGCGACGGCGAGGGCGCCGGCCGGCACGCGGGTCCGCGGTGTCGAACGCCGCGGGAACCGAAGCGCGGCGGGAAGCCCGGTCATGTACGCGAACCCCGGCGCGAAGCCGAGGAAGGCGACGCGATACCGGACGGAGGCGTGCAGAGAGATCAGTTCCGGTTCACTCATCCCCGCCTCGCGCGACAGCTCGGGCAGGTCCGCGCCGGCCTCGCCGCCGTAGAGGACCGGAACGCGGTGCTCGCGCGCCGGACCGGAGTCACCCGCTTCGGGCGCGGCCGCTTCGATCAGGCCGGCGAGCGCCTCGTGAGCGATCGTCGCGGGGTCGAACTCGCAGAAGAGGGTCCGTGCTCCCGGGATGGTGTCGCGCAGGCCCGCGTGGGGCCGGGCCGCCAGAAAAGCGGCGAGCGCGACCGCGGCGCGATTGGCCTCTTCTTCCTCCGCCTCGGGATAGTCGACCAGCAGCGCGCCGTCGACCACGTGCTCGACGCGCGGCGCCGGCGCCGAACGTGGGCTCAAGCCCGACGGCGCCAGAGGTAATAGACGGGGATGCCGGTCGCGACGAGAACGTATCCCGGCCAGGTCGTGCGCGGATTGCCCGCCAGGAGCACCACGATCAGCACGATCCCCGCGGCGGCATAGAGGAGCGGCAGGAAGGGGTACCCCGGCGCGCGGAAGGGCCGCGGCCACTCGGGCCGCCGGCGGCGCAGGACGATCACGGCCACCACGAGCATCACATAGAAGAGGATGTCGGCGGAGATCACGTACTTCAGAAGATCGCTGTAGCTGCCGGAGAGCACGAGCACGCCGGCCCACAGGCCCTGCGCGAAGAGCGCGTTCGCGGGGACTGACGCCGCGTTGACCGAAGCGAGCCGGCGGAAGAACAGCCCGTCCCTCGCCATGGCGAAAGAGACACGCGCGCCGGACAGAATGAGGCCGTTCACGCAGCCGAAGGTCGAGACCATGATAGCGGCGGCCGTCACCGCGGCGGCGGCGGGCCCGAAGAGTCGGGTGGCGGCGGCCGTTGCGACGCGGTCGGCCGGGGCATGCGCGATCTCGGAAAGGGCGAGCACGTTCGCGTAGGAAACGTTCGCAAGCACGTACAGGACGGTGACGATCAGGCAGCCGGCGAGAAGCGAGATCGGGAGGTTACGCTCCGGGCGGCGAATCTCTTCCCCTGCGAAGGTGACGTTGTTCCAGGCGGACTGGGAAAAGAGAGGCCCGACCATCGCCGTGCCGAGCGCCGCGACCAGGGCCACCCCGCCGAGCGGGACCCCGGCCGTGGAAACGGCCGACCAGAACCCCGGGGCCCGCAACGCCGACGTCGCGCCTCCCCCCAGAAGGAGCCCGAGGACGGTCAGAGCGAGAAGGGCGGCGAGCTTGGCCGCCGTGAACGTGTTCTGGGTCGCCGTCCCGGCGCGCAGACCGGTAGCGTTGGTGCCCGTCAGGAGGGCGATGACGGCGAGCGCCACCAGCTGGGCCGCCGTGACGCGGACCGGGCCGAGCGTGATGAGGGGCGCCGCCGACGAGATCGCCGGCCACAGAACGCCGAGAAACTTCGCGAACGCCACCGCGACCGCCGCGATGGTCCCGGTCTGGACGACCAGGAAGAGCGCCCACCCGAACAGGAATCCGACCATCGGCCCGTACGCCTCCCGAAAGAACACGTACTGGCCGCCCGCCTTCGGCAGCATCGCGGCGAGCTCGGAGCACGAGAGGGAAGCGATCATCGTGAGCGTGCCGGCGATGGCCCATGCGGCGAGGAGCCATCCGACCGACCCGAGCACGCGGGCGCTCTCCGCGGAGACGATGAAGATTCCCGACCCGATCATCGAGCCGACCACGAGGGCGGTGGCGTCGAAGAGCCCGATCCCGCGGACGAGCCCCTGCTCGCCCGCCCCGGGCGGGGGGAGGGGTCGGGCGGCCGTGCTTCCGCGCGATTCCACGCCGGTTACCTCCGTCCAAACGCGGTCTCTCGAGGGGAAAAAGCCGCAGAAAAGCTTAACAGGACGGCTTCTTTCCCTAACGAACAGGACGGGTCGTCCGTCTAAGCGGTCGAGGCGAACTTCCGGTCCGTCGCGGCGTAACTAGGTCACAACGGGACTGCGCCCGCGGGCGCGCCCGGTCGAAATCGGCTCAGGGGGCTCCGTATGCGCAAGCTGTTCAAGACGTTGATCTGGCTCGTCGTCCTGGTCGCCATCGCGGGGGGGGTGTATGCCTGGGCCCGCTCGTCGAAGGGGGACAAGGACGGCAACAAGCTCGTTACCGTCGAGCAGGGGTCGATCACGGAAAAGGCCATCGCGGTCGGACAAATCCAGCCGCGACAGAAGTTTCAGGTGAAGTCGAAGATCTCGGGGATCATCCGCCGCTGCATGGTGAACGTCGGTGACAAGGTAAAGGCGGGCGACGCCCTCTTCGAGATCGGGCCGGACCCGACCCCGCAGGAGCTGACGGACGTGGACCGCAGCGTCGATTCCGCCAACGCGTCCTACTCGCGGGCCAAAGCGGACTACGAGCGCGCGATCGAGCTCGCCCGCTCGGGCGTCCTTCCCAAGTCGGATCTCGATTCGAAGAGAGAGGCCTTCGAGCTCGCGAAGATCGCGGTCGCCCGCGCCGAGCAGGGCCGCGACCTGACACGGAAGGGCCGCGTCGCCACCGCGAATGTGACGATCGAGTCGATCATCCGGGCTCCCGCCGCCGGGACGATCCTCACGCGCGTCGTCAATCCGGGCGACCCCGTCACGCCGCTGACCTCCTATCAGCCCGGCACCGAGCTCGCCACGATCGCTGACATGAGCGATCTGATCTTCAAGGGAACCGTCGACGAGATCGACGTCGGCAAGCTTCGCGTAGGGCTGCCGGCCCGCATCAAGGTCGGCGCCCTGCCGACCGACGTGGTCACGGGCAGCGTCTCGCGCATCGCGCCACAGGCGCAGCAGAAGGAGGGCGCGACTCTCTTCGACATCGAGATCGAGCTCAACCCATCCAACAAGATCGTCCTGCGCGCCGGGTACTCCGCCAACGCGGACCTCATCATCCGCGAGAAGAAGGACGTGCTCGTCCTGCCGGAGCGCGTGGTGATTTTCGAGGATGGCGGCAAGAAAGCGTTCGTGGAGCTTCCCGGCGCCGACCCGAAGGCGGAGCCGAAGAAGGTCGAGATCAAGCTCGGAATCTCAGACGGCATGAACGCGGAGATCGCCTCGGGGCTGACGAAGGGCGCAAAGGTGGTGGAACGGCCGCCGAAGAAGATCAGCTAGGAGCCATGAAGGAAACCCTCCGCCAGCTCTTTCGCGACGTCCGGGCTCAGAAGCTCCGGACTTCCCTCACGATCTTCGGCATCGTGTGGGGCACCGTCGCGGTCACGCTTCTCCTCGCCTTCGGACAGGGGCTGCACAGGCAGATGATCAAGAACTCGGCCGGGATCGGCGATCGCATCGCGATCGCGTGGCCGAGCCTGACGTCGATGCCCTTCGAGGGGCTCGGCCGCGGCCGCCGTATCCGCGTCCGCGAGGAGCACATCGAGGCGGTCCGCCGCGAGACGCCCGGCGTCGTCGCCATCTCGAGCGAGTACAGCGACACCCTGAAGCTCCACTACGGGATGAAGACCGTTGCGATCGACTGCTCCGGGGTCGACTCCTCGTTCGGCTCCATGCGCAACCTGATCCCGCAGGCGGGAGGCCGCTTCATCAATCCGATCGACGTCGCGGAGCAGAGGCGCGTTCTCTTTCTCGGAGACAAGATCGCGCGCGACATCTTCGGCAAGGCCCCGGCTGTCGGCAAGACCGTTCTCTACGGGGGCTCTCCGTTCCTGATCATCGGGGTGCTGCAGGAGAAGGTGCAGAACTCGAGCTACAACAGCCGGGACGAAGGCCGCGCCTACATGCCGGGCACCACGTTTCGCGCCCTGACCGGCACCAAGTACGTCAACAACTTCATCTACCAGCCGGTCTCGCCCTCTCAGTCGGAAGCGGTGACGGAGGCGGTGCGCGCCACGCTCGCGCGCGCCCTCCGGTTCGACCCGAAGGACAAGGAGGCGCTCTCCGTGTGGGACACGGCGGAGCAGTTCAAGTTCCTCGACGTGTTCTTCCTGTCCTTCCGGCTCTTCCTCGGAATCGTCGGGTGCTTCACGCTCGTCGTCGGTGGAATCGGGGTTTCGAACATCATGAACGTCGTGGTCGAGGAGCGGATGAAGGAGATCGGGATCAAGATGGCTCTCGGCGCCCGCCAGGGATGGATCCTTCGGCAGTTCCTTCTCGAGACGGTGCTGATCACCGCGATGGGCGGCGCCATCGGCTTTGCGATTTCTTTCGCGATCTGTGCGTTCGTCCCGACGCTCGGCGCCACCGAGTTCGTCGGCGACCCGGAGATCTCGTTTTCCGTGGCGGCCCTGACCGCGCTCGTGCTCGGCCTCACCGGCCTTCTGGCGGGATACTTCCCCGCCAGAGACGCGTCGCGGCTCGATCCCGTCGTCGCCATGAAGCTGTGAGGCGCGCGTGAACCGGAAAGACCTGTCGGTCGTTCTCCATCTCTTCGCCGGGTCCGCCCGCCTTCAGAAAAAGCGCGCGGCTCTGACGATCGCGTCGATCGCCTGGGGGACCGTGACGATCCTCATCCTCCTGGCGTTCGGAGAAGGTCTGAAGCGCCAGTTCCACAAGAACGACCGCGCGATGGGCGAAAACCTGGCCATCTGCTGGCCCGGAGAGACGTCGAAGGTCTGGAAGGGACTTCCGGAGGGCCGCCCGATCAAGCCGCGGATCGAGGACATGACCCTGCTGCAGCAGCGGATGCCGGACGTCGATGTCTGGGGAGAGATGACGGCCGGGCGTTCGCTCGTCCAGTACGCGCGCAAGACGCTGAACGCACGGATCATCGGTCCAAACTGGATCTACGGAGATCCGCGGGTGCATTACCCGCGCGCCGGCGGCCGCTTCCTGACGATCCAGGACGAGGAGCAGAAGAGGCGCGTGGCATTCCTCGGGGACGAGATCGCCTCCGACATCTTCGGCAAGGAAGACCCGGTCGGAAAGACGCTGCTGATCAACGGCTCGCCGTTCACGGTGATCGGCGTCATGCAGAAGAAGACGCAGACGAGCGCCTACGGCGGCCAGGACAAGAACCATGTCGTCATCCCGATCACGACGTTTCGCGCGTTGTACGGACGCGACAAGGTCAACGTCGTCGTCCTCCACACGAAAACCGAAGATGAGATGGAAGGCGCGATCGAACGGATGAAGCAGTTCCTCGCGGCGCGCTACTCCTTCGACCCGAAGGACGAGCGTGTCTTCGGGATCTGGAACACCGTGAAGGGTCAGCGGATCTCCGCGAAGATCTTTCTGGGGATGGAGATGTTCTTCGGCGTGATCGGCGCTCTGACGCTCATCATCGGGTGCGTGGGCGTCGCGAACATCATGTACGCCGTCGTGAAGGAGCGCACGCGCGAGATCGGCGTGAAGATGGCGCTCGGGGCGCGGCGCAGCTGGATCACGGGTCCGTTCATCCTCGAGGGGCTCTCGTACACGCTCGTGGGCGGTTTCGCGGGAGGAGCGATCGCGATCACGATCGTGACACTCCTCGGCCTGATCCCGAAGGACAACCTCGAGGTCCTGAACTTCATGGGAGAGCCGACGCTGTCCTGGCCGATCGGCGCCGCCACGGTGGCGATCCTGGGAACCGCGGGCCTGTTGGCCGGTTACTTCCCCGCCCGCCGGGCGGCGGCGATCGATCCGGCGGCCACGTTGAGGTACGAGTGAATCAAGGAGACGCGATGTCGGTCAGGGCCGAGCAAGCCATCATCGAGATGCAGTCGATCAGAAAGATCTACTCCACCGGCAAGGTGAAGGTCGAAGCCCTCAAGGGAATCGACCTCCTGGTCACCGCCGGAGAGTTCGTCGCGGTCGTCGGGCCGTCCGGCTCCGGCAAGTCCACCCTCATGAACCTGATCGGCTGCCTCGACACCCCCAACGACGGGCGATACCGCCTCGGCGGCGAGGACGTCGCGAAACTGGACAAGGACCAGCTCGCCGACGTGCGCAACCGGCGCGTGGGGTTCGTCTTCCAGGGGTTCAACCTCCTCCCGCAGATCACCGCGTTCGAAAACGTAGAGATGCCTCTCGTCTTCGGAGGAATCTCGGTGAAGGAGCGCCGCGAGCGGGTCGCGGAGCTGCTCGGCCGCGTGGGGCTCGGCGACCGCATGGACCACAAGCCCACGGAGCTCTCGGGCGGCCAGATGCAGCGCGTCGCCATTGCGCGCGCGCTCGCCATGCAGCCGGACGTCGTCCTCGCCGACGAGCCAACCGGAAACCTCGACACTTCCGCCGGAGGCGACATCATGGAGCTCTTCACCGACCTCTGGAAACAGGGACGCACGCTCGTCGTCATCACGCACGACATGACACTCGCCCGCCGCGCCGGGCGGATCGTCGAAGTGCGCGACGGCCGGATCATTTCCGACACCGCCGCCGCCGCGTGATGGAGCCTCTGACGACGTCCCGGGTCCCGCGCGCGATCGCGGGTCTGGCATTCGTGACGTGCGGCATCCTCGCCGCACGCGCAGCGCCGGCCGCCGCGCCGTGCCGCCTCGAGGAAGGCACGGCTTTGTTCGAGGCGCGCAAGTTCCCGGACGCCCGGCGCGCGCTCGAGCCCTGCGCGGCCACGGACGCGAAGGCGAGCCTCTACGTCGGCCGCGCGTGGCTCGCGCAAAACGATTTCGAGCACGCGATTCCGGCGTTCGAGAAAGCCGTAGCGCTGGAGCCGAAGAGCTCCGACGCGCACATGTGGCTCGGCCGTGCGATGGCGCAGAAGGCCGCCAAGGCCAACGTCTTCCAGCAGGCTTCGCTCGCCGGGAAGATCCACAAGGAGTTCGACCAGGCCGTGGTGCTCGATCCGGCGAGCGTCGAAGCACGGCTGTCGCTGATGGACTTCTATCTCCTTGCCCCCGGGATCATGGGAGGCAGCGTCGCGAAAGCGCAGGAGCAGGCGGCGGAGATCCGGCGGCGCGATCCTCTGAAGGGTTACCAGGCGGCCGGGAAGATCGCGGAGAACGAGAAGCACTTCGACGCCGCGGAAGCGGAGTACGAGAAGGCGCAACGGGAGTTCCCGCAGAGGAAGGAGCCCTATTTCTGGCGCGCGAGCCTCGCCGCGAAGCAGAAGCAGTACGGGCGCGGTTTCGACATCCTCGAGAGCCTCCTCAAGGCGATGCCGGGCGACGAGACGATCTATTTCACGATCGGCCGCTACGGGGCGCAGACGGGCGAGCGGCTCGACCGCGCCGAGGAATGCCTGAAGCGCTACCTCCAGCACGAGCCCGGGAAAGACGAGCCGGCACTCTCATCGACGCACTTCCAGCTCGGCGTCCTCTACGACAAGAAGGGCGACCGGCAGTCGGCGCGGCGCGAGTGGCAGCAGGCCCTCACCCTCGATCCCGAGCATTCCGGCGCAAAAGAGGCGCTGGCGAAAAAATAGGCTCGGGAGAGAATCCGCGCGTGCCGCACGCCGGAACCGCCGCTTTCGCCGCCGCTTCTCTCCTCCTCTTCCGAGCTTCCGGCGCCGCGGAGAGCGCGAGCCTCGAAGCAGGCGCCCGCGCTCTGGAGTCCCAGAGTTACCAGGAGGCGATCGAGAGGCTCTCTGCGGCCGTCCGGGAAGAGCCCTCGAACGGACGCGCGGCCGAGCTTTACGGCCGGGCGCTCTACGAGGAGAACGAGCTGTCCCGCGCCGTCGAGTGGCTGGAGCGGGCGACGGTTCTCGAGCCTCGGTCCTCATCGGCGTACTACTGGCTCGGCCGGGCGTACGGAGAGCAGGCGATCCACGGAAACCTGGTGCTCCGCGCGAAGCTCGCGGGACGGATTCGCCGCGCGTTCGAGCGCGCGCTCGAGCTCGACCCGGACAACGCAGACGCGCGCATCGGGCTCCTCGAGTTCTATCTCCAGGCGCCGAGCTTCATGGGCGGCAGCTTCGAGAAAGCGCGCGCGCTGGCGGACGACCTGCGCGGGCGCGACCCCTTCCGTGCCCATCTGGCAAAGGCGCGCCTCGAAGAGCATCGCAAGCGCCGCGACCTCGCCGACGCCGAGTACGAGGCGGCGGTCCGGGAGTTCCCGCAGAGAAGGGAGCCGTATCTCTGGATCGAGCGGAGCGCGATCGACCGGAAGGACTGGGCACCGGCCCTCGAAAGCATGGAGAGGCTCCTGCGCGCGCGGCCGGAGGATCCGATCGCGCTCTACGAGATCGGCCGCATCGCGGCGATCTCCGGCAGAGAGCTCGAGCGCGGAGAGGCGAGTCTCAAGCGCTATCTCGATCACTCGCCGAGGGGAGACGAACCGACGCGAGCGGACGCGCACATGCGCCTCGCCGAAATCGCGCAGCGTCGAGGCGACCACGACGGAGCACGGCGCGAGTACCGGGCGGCCCTCGAAGCCGATCCGGGGGCCGCGGGAGCGCGACAGGCATTGGGAAAGCTGCGATAGAACGGAGGAACCGCATGCCCGAAGGACCCGAAGTCGAGACGGAAAGGCTGACGGAAGCGATCCACGAGGAAGTCGAAAAGGAAGGCGGAAAGTTTCTCCGCTCGATCGCTCTCTCGACCGCGCTCTTCGCGGCGCTGGCGGCCATCGCCGCGCTTCGCGCCGGCGCGACGGTGAACGAGGCCCTCGTGCTGAAGACCGAAGCGACGCGCCTCCAGGCCGAAGCCTCGGACCAGTGGGCCTATTACCAGGCGAAGGGAATCAAGGCGGCGGTGGCCGAGGCTTCCCGGACCTCGTGGCTCGCCATCGCGAAGGAGGCGCCCGCCGAGTACGCCGCCAACGAGAAGCGGTACAAGAGCGAGCAGGAGGAGATCTCCCGCAAAGCGAAGGAAAAGGAGAAGGAGCGCGACGCGAAGTCGGAAGAAGCGGACCATCTGCTCCACCACCACCATCGTTTCGCGAACGCGGTCGCCCTCTTCCAGGTCTCGATCGCACTCGGCGCCGTCGCCGCCTTGACGAGGAGCCGCGCGGTCTGGGGCGGCTCGCTCCTCATGGGAATCGCGGGGACGGTTCTCTTCGCGATCGCCCTCGTCTGACGCCGACGGAGCCGCCGCTCCGGAGCGTTACCGCATGACGAGTCCCGCCTCACCGCGATGGATTCGCGCCTCGGGCGGGATGGGAACGGCGGCGAGAGCGGGATAGGCGCGCAGAGAGGTGGCTCCGAACATCCACGCCGGACCGGACCGTTGGACGAAATACCGGCCCTGGCGGAAGAAATGCGGATTGGCGTGGGCCTCGACGAACGTCCAGCCGAACAGGGTCAGGCCGAAGCGCTCGCGGGAGAACAGCCAGCCCGCGGGAGGAGCCTCCGTCTGCGGCGGCACGAACTCGAGGAAAAGGGTGCCGGGCGCGAGGACGAGACTCCCGTCCGGTGCCACGGGAAGGGTTTCGGGCACGGAGAGCCGGGCCTTCGGATCGGCGAGCCAGAGAACCGTCGAGTAGCTGTCCCACATCTCCTGAGAAACGAGAAGCGGATGGGTCCGGCCCGGCAGGTTCCGCGCGACACGCCGAAAACCATCGAACTCGTCGAACCCGAGCTTCATCGCCGTCACGTCGACCGACGAGACAAAGACGGCGGAGAGAGCCGCCGCGGCGGCGAGCCCCACGCGGAGAGGAGCGGGACGGACGCGGGAAAGTGCGCGCCCGGCGAGCAGGCTCGCCCAGGGGACGACCGTCAGCAGGTAGTAGCTGTGCTTGTGCACGAAGAAGAAGAGTGTCGAAAACGCCGCCGCGAGTACGAAGGCGAGCCGTACCCCTGAATCGCTCTTCCAGGCGGAGAGCGATGCGCCAAAGCCGAAAAGGATGAGAAGCGCCACCGCGGGCGAAAACGCCCACATGGCCTCGATCAGAGTTCCACCGACCTCGCTCGCGCTCGCCGAAGCGGAGTGAGCGAGCCCCGCGCCGGCGGAGAAATCCTGGGCGAGCTCCGCCGGCCGGACGGCCGCCTGGTATCCGTAGTAGAGAACCGGCAGCAGGAGAGCGCCCCCCGCGGCCACCCAGGGCGTCCCCTTCTTCAGCCAGGAAAAGCCTCGCCTTTCGACGGTCAGCCACAGCGCCAGAGCCGCGCCCCCGACGAGCGCGAAGAGCTTCGTCATGAGCGCGACCCCGAAAATCAGGCTGAACAGGGCCCACGTTCTTCCGCTCTCCCCTCCCCGGGTGTCTTCGCGGTTCGCGCGCCAGCAGAGGTGCGCCGAGAGTGTCAGAAGAAGAACGAGCAGCGAATCCGTCTGGATGTTCCGCCCCGCGAGGACGCAAACCGGCATGACGGCCACGAGAAGACCGGCCAGGATCCCGGCGAAAGATCCGAAGAGCGCGGCGCCGAGCGAGGCCGTCGCCGCCACCAGCGCGACGCTCGCCGCGATCGAGAGGAGCCGTCCGGCGACCACGGAAGGGCCGGTGACGAGAAAGACGGCGTGGAGCAGCCAGGGATAGAGGGGCGGAGTTTCGAGGAAAACGTCACGGCCGTCGGGCGTGGGGGCGAGGAGAGAGTGGTCCGAGAAATTTTTCGCGATGAGCGTGTAGTGAGCT
>DASQJK010000058.1:0-19527 GCA_035631095.1 Thermoanaerobaculia bacterium | reverse complement strand
GAGCGAGCCACCTTCGCCGAGAGCCGTAATCGTGCGCCGGTGCGGCCTTCCGATCAGATCGAGGTGCATGTTTACCCGGAGACCATCTGAATAACTGATGATCGCCTCGACGTTGTCGTCCGCATTGATGTCGAGGTCGCTCACCTTCTCGACCTGCGCATAAACCTTCTGGGGTGATGGGCACATCCACAACATCAAATCGATGAAATGGCTCTCGTCGAGGAGCGCGCCTCCTCCCAGGGTTCGGTCCGCCATGAAAAATCCTTGATAGCTCTCCCAGGGATGCCAGTCTGCGAGGTGGGCGCTCATGACGAAACGCAACCCGCGAATCCGCCCGATGTCTCCATTCAAGAGCCTTTCCCGGAACCTCTGAATGGGAGGCCACCAGCGATAGGTGTAACCGAGAAGGATCCTGTCGTTCAAATGCTGCAAGGCCTGTGCCTCGGAAGCCGTGAGCCCTAACGGTTTTTCACAGAGGATCCAGGGCCGCTCCTCTCGGGTGATGCGAAGAATCTGGGAAACGTGAAGGCTCGGAGGGGTCGCGATCACGAAGCCGTCGAACCGAGAATTGGCGAGAGCGGTTTCCAGATCCCCGAAAACGGAGACCGTATCCCCTTCTGTTCGCGCTTCGTCGAGCCGGTCCGGACGCGAGTCGACGAGGCTCACGCGCGCTCCGAGCGTTCGGACATTGCGGGCATGCCGTTTCCCTGCCGAGCCGGCGCCGACGATCAGTACATGAGGCTCCGTCACCGCAGCAGACCCGCCGTCGCGTTGTAGGTCTCGGAATCGAAGAAACACTCGACGAGAGAGGGGCCGTCTTCAACGAGGGATGAAGAAAGATGCTTTTCGAAGCCGCCGAGGGATTCGATGCGGGAGGCCCGCATGCCCATGGCTTCCGCCGTTTTCGCCAGCGGACGATCGGAAAGGGCGAGCGGAGCGGTGCTCAATCCCTTCTCCATCGCCCGGCCCCGAATGCTCCCGTAATGCCCATCCTTCATGACCGCGACGATCAACGGCCAGTTGTTCTCGATCGCGAGAGCCAGCTCGCCAAAGAAGGCGCGGATTCCTCCGTCTCCGATCCAGAGAATGACGCGGCGCCGCTCCGGATTGAGGCAGGCACCGAGGGCATAACCGACTCCTGCTCCCATGAAGCGTCCGTTGGGTGTGCCGAGGACGTCCTCTTCCGATCGGACCGTCAGGAGGTGTTCGGCGAGGACCGTGAAGTTGCCGGTATCCATCACGTGGATCGCCTTCGGGAGCTTCTCCTGGGCGGCCCGAAAGGCCTCCGCCGGAGACCAACCCCATTCGAATATCCTTTCCCGCAGGTTCTCGCGGGTCCCGGCCACTTCGACTTCGCCCCAGTGAATTTCCTGCAGCAGGCCGAGAAGCTCGTGAAGCTCCTCCTCCGTGAGGTCGACGCGTCCGATCGTCAAATCCGGAGGAAACGCCGCGACTCCCGCGCGGTCGACGGCAATCGTCTCCGCGTGCGGCGGAGCAACGCTCAAAATTTCCCCCGACCGGACGCCGATGGCGACCACGCAATCCGCGTGCTGCAGAATGACTTTTTCGGGAGACAGGGGCTTGCCGTCGCCAGTGTAAATGCCGGCGGCAAATGGTCCGATTTCCGGAATGGCCCCTTTGGCAGCCACGGTCGTGAACACGGGGATTTCGAGCGCCTGCAGAGTCTCCCTCCAGCTGGAACGAAGTGCGATCGAGCCGACGATGAGAGCCGGGCGCGTTTTGTCTTTCAGACGATTGCCGAGTTCACTCAACGATCCGGTCGGGGCCGAAGGGACGGGTCCGGAGCCCGAGCGCTCCGTCCGGGGAGTCAGATCGACGTGGACCGGTCCAGGAAACTCGCTCCTCGCGTCGGCCCAGCACCGGGTCAGAAAACCCGGGCCCGGATCGAACCGATGGAACGCGCGGACGATCCCACGGCAGAGGTTCTCGTGGTCGAGTTGCTTGTGGCTCCGCCTGGTGCCGGGGGCGTATGCCTCTGAAAACGACAACTGCGGGTAACCCTCGTAGCTGTTCGAAAGCAGACCGGGGAAAAGGTTCGCAAAACCGGGCCCCTTGATCGAAATGGCTGCGGACGGAGTTTTCGTGAGGCGTGAAAAACTCCCCGCCATCAGAGCCGCCGTCGTCTCGTGGCCGGTCGCAATGAAGCGGCCGCCTGCGTTCTCCAGTGCATCGAGCATGACGAGACTCTCCCCGCCTCCGGGAACGCCAAACGCGTATCGGCCATCATGCTTCTCAAACTCGTCGATGAGCTCGGCGAAATTCAAACGCGGTCCAGCTCCCGAAAGTGGTCGCGCACTCTACCTGCCGTGTACCGAAGCACCGTCTGGAGCGCGTCGGGACTGAACCCCCCGATGTGGGGGGTGATGACGACGTTTTCGTGCGTCTGTGCGTACCGCCACAGAGCGCTTTCTTCGATATTCGGCTCTCCTTCGATGACGTCCACCCCCAGCGCACCGGGACGGCCTCTTTCGAGACCCTTGAGCAAAGCCTCACCGTCGACGATGGCGCCACGGGACGTGTTGATCAGAATCGCTCCCTCGCGAAGCCGGCCGAGCTCATCTTCTCCGAGCAATCCTCTCGTGCTCTCGTTAAACGGCACGTGCACGCTGACGGCGTCGGACGACTCGAGAAGGGCTTCGAGAGGAAGAGGCGCGATACCCGCAGGCAGATTTTTCAGAAAAGGGTCGTACCCGTAAACCGTCATGCCGAAAGCGTGACCGTATCGGGCCATCCAGCCCCCGATCCGGCCGCATCCTATGATCCCGAGCGTTCTGCCCTTGAGCATGAGTCCGGGGAAGAGCTCTCGGTTCCACCCTCCCTGCTCGACATGATGGATGGCCGATCTCAGCTTCCGGGCGCAGGCGAGGAGAAGGAGCCAGGAGAGCTCGGCCGCGGGCGTGAGCTCTCGAAGGCAGTCGGTCTGCCCCTGCATCGTCATGAGAGGAATGCCGCGACTCTGAAGCGGGGACCGTTCTATGTGGTCGCTGCCCGTGGTCGCGGTGATCACCAGCTCGAGATTTCCCGCGCGGTCGAGGAGCGCCGCGTCCAGAGGAACCTTCATCGACGCGTCGAACCACACCGCCGTTCTCGCGATCAACGCCTCGACGGCCTCCTTTTCGGAGGGCGCCCAGACCACCTGATATCCCGTTCCGACCTCGTCTCGGATGAGATCGGTGAAATCCGAGGGACCGAGATAGAGGATCTGCCGGACGGAAGACGCCTCGTCCTCGGAAATCTCCCTCAAGGTTCTCCTCGGGTCACGAATCGGTCCGGGTGACCGACCACCTCACCGCGGGATGGAGGACGGTCTCGAGTCTGCTCGCCAGGCCCGCGACGTCCAGCGGGATCTTGTCAGAAAGGTGGCGAGCCCGGTCCTGTTGGGACCAGAACAGGACCTTGAAATACAGGGAATAGAGGCCCGCATTCAGCCAAAGAGCCGGAATCTCCAGGCTGATTCCGTACTCACCCTTCAAAACGGACGACACGCCGAGATTCGGGCTCTCTTCGCGGAGGTGGAACACCATGCGGTTCTGCATGTCTTCGACGATGCAGAAAAGGCTGAATCCCGAAACGTCCTGATCGATCGAGAGAGTCGTGGCCACTCGGAAAGGCAGCGAGCTCTCGATCGAATAGCTCTGGCCGTCGTTGACCTGGACGCGCCCGAATCCGGAGGACGCGGATTTTTCCTCACTCGTCCCGTCGGAATCCCCCTGAAATGCCCCGATCTGTTTGAAATATCCTTCGATGCAGCGGCCGATCTCGCCTGCGTGGACCACCCGGCCGCCGTCGAGAAGCACCCCCGTCCGGCAAAGAGATCGCATCGCTCCCATGTTGTGGCTGACGAAGAGCACGGTGCGACCGGTCCGTGCCACGTCTTCCATTTTCCCGAGACATTTCTTCTGAAACATGATGTCCCCGACGGCGAGGACCTCGTCCACCAGAAGAATCTCGGGCTCCAGGTGCGCAGCCACCGCGAAAGCCAGGCGCAGGTACATTCCGGATGAATAGTGCTTGACCGGGGTATCGATGAACTTCTCGATCTCGGCGAAAGCGACGATTTCATCGAACTTCGACTGAATCTCGGCGCGTCGCATCCCCAGAATCGCTCCATTCAGGAAAATGTTCTCTCTTCCCGTCAATTCCGCATGGAACCCGGTGCCCACCTCGAGCAGGCTGCCGACTCTTCCATAAATCGTCGCCTGACCGGCCGTGGGCTCCGTGATCCGCGAGAGCACCTTAAGGAGCGTGCTCTTGCCCGCCCCATTGCGCCCGATGATCCCGACCACGTCGCCGCGACGAACTTCGAAGGACACATCGCGAAGGGCCCAGAACGTCTCGACCTCCGGAGTCGGCGTCCAGAGCCTGCGGATGCGGCGCCAGGGAGCTGCCGGCATCGCCATGATGGCCTCGCGCAGCGTCCGTCTGTTCTGGTTCGCACCAATTCTGTAGCTCTTCGAGAGATTCTCGACCCGCATCACGATCGGGAACTCGGCGTCGTCCGGAACGATCGCTCTGTCGCTGGCCTGCGGCTCGCTTCCCACAACAAGCGTGCTCACGAGTAGGAGAGCCTCTTTTCCGTCGTCAGCGGTTGTTCGGCGAGAAGTCGGGCGATTCGCTCCCCGGCTCCCCCGTCACCGTAGAGGTGGTCACTCGGGAAACGTCCGTTCGCGGCTCGGGCCCGGATACCGGCGGCAATCTCCGTCCGGCCGTACCCCACGTCAAGAACGTTCGCTGCCCGATCGCGGCCGCCCTGCCGGGTCCCGATATTGACCACGGGAACTCCCAGGTAGGAACACTCCCGAATCCCCACGCTCGAGTTTCCGACCAGGCACCGGCTGTTGTAAACGAGCCGGAGAAAGTCATTCGGCGCCATGTTCTTGAAGTAGTGAATGTTTGGAGGGTTTTCCGTCTCGCGGAAGTGCCGGATCGCACCCGAAGTTCCATCCGATCCAGCGTCGACGTTCGGCCAGAACCAGAATGCCGGCATGCCGACGTCGCGCACCGCGCGAAGAGTGGCCAGCACATGGTCTCGAGCCTGGCCGTACTCCGTCGTGACGGGGTGCTGCATGACGACGATGTATCCGTCGGAGAATTGCAAGGGCGCGCCGACCCCGCCGTACTTTTCGAACGGGTCGAAATCGAGGGCGGGTCTGGCGAGGACCTCCGCGGCGAGATCGATGGAAGGGCACCCCGTGACGAAGACCGACTCCGGCCTTTCGCCCATGCGAATCACGCGATCGGCGGCGGGCTGGGTCGACGGGAAATGAAGATTCGAGAGCTTCGTCACCGCGTGCCGAACCTTTTCGTCAATCGAACCGGTAATCTCGCCTCCCTGAACGTGAGCGACCGGAATGTTCATATAAGAAGCGGCGACTGCGGTTGCGAGCGTTTCGTAGCGGTCGGCGATCGTGACCACGACGTCCGGCTTCAGATTGTCGAACACCGTGGCGAGCTCGAGAAGCCCGAGCCCCGTGGTCTTCGCCATTGCGGCGAGATTCTCGCCCTCGAGGACCATATAGACGCGCGCGGCGATCTCGAATCCGTCTTTTTCGATGTAGCTGACCGCCGTTCCGTACCGATCCAGAAGGGCGGAGGCCCCCACGACCAGTTGAAGCGTCAGGTCCGGATGTTCCTGTATCGCACGCAGCGCCGTCTTGATGCGGGCGTAGCTCGGCCGGGCCGTCACGACGACGCAGACCTTGCGCGTCAAGAGACGCGCTCCAGATCTTGCTCGGAGAGCAGCTGGTCCGCGGCCACGGAGCGGGCCAGGCGGACGCCTATGAGGTCCGGAAGCTTGCCGGCGGGTATACCGGTACCCGGTTTCTTCGCCGCCAGGTGCTCCGCCTTCAAGACCGTACCCGCGGGAAGATCGATCCGAGCGACCACGCTCTTTGTGAACAGGTCGTGCAACGGGGCGGTTTCGCGCGCGCTCTCGTCCTTGTCGACCGGATGAGAAGTCATTCTTTCGATATAGCGGACGCCGTCCGTCAGCTGTCGGAGCTCCGAAGGGGTGAGCGACGCCGGCACATCGGGACCGAACATTTCGCGCGACAGCGTGACGTGTACCTCGAGAACGTCGATGCCGAGCGTCGCCGCGGCCAGTCCCGGATAGATCGTTCCCGAGTGGTCGGAGAGTCCCACGGCACATCCGTAACGCTCGCGGAACTGCGAGATGAGGTTCAGCCCGACCTTCTCGGGCGGGCAGGGATACGCCGAGGTGCATTGCATCACCGCGAGCGCTCGGCCCCGCGACCTGACGAGCTCGACGGCCGAATCGATTTCTTCTGTCGAGCTCATTCCGGTCGAAAGAAGAACTGGCTGACCGTCGCGAGTCAGACGCTCCAGAAATGGGAGGTTGCTCGTCTCACCGGACGCGACCTTCCATGCGGCGACTCCGACGCGCTCGAGCAATTCGATCGCCTCCACGGAGAAGGGCGAGCTCAAGAACCACAGGTTTTTTTCGTCGGCGTGCTTCTTCAACTTGTGCCAGGCGTCCTCGGAAAATTCCATTCGCTTCCAGTAGTCGTACCGCGTCGCGTCCTGGGGACTGAATCGGACACGCCAGGGCTCGGTAGGAGTGCTCTCCGCCGACGCTATGTGCGTCTGAAACTTGACCGCGTCCGCCCCAGCGGCCGCGATCGCGTCGATGAACGCATGGGCAAACCCGAGGCTTCCATCGTGCGCCTGAGCGACCTCTCCGATCACGATGCATCGAGATGAGGGCGGTCCGCTCCCGCCGGGACGCGCGGGAAGGAGACTCCGCAGAGAGACGCCCGGCTCACGCGACATCGGCAAACGTCTTTTCCATACGGCGAAAATAAAGAGCTCCTGAAATCAGGAGCAGCAGAGCCACTCCGGCGCTGGCGAGGACGACACCGCCTGGTCTCGTACCCGTGCCGAGCAGCGCCCAGCGGAAACCCTCGACGACGCCGGCCATGGGATTGAGTCCGTAGACCCATCCCGGCAATCCCATTTCATGGAGCTTTTTCGTGACCCGGCTCGTCGGGTAGATGACCGGGGTGACAAAGAGCCAGAGCTGGAGGAAGAAAGGGACGACATACCGAACGTCGCGGTACTGGACGTTCAACGCGGACAACCACATGCCCATCCCGAGTGCCGTTCCGAAGGCGAGCAAGAGGAGAAAAGGCAGGTAGAGAACGGCCGCCGTCGGCCACACGCGGTAATAGATCATCATCCCGATCAGGACCATGAGCGCGATGCCGAAATCCACGATCGGCGCCAGAGCCGACGAAGCCGGGATCACCAGCCTCGGAAAGTAGACCTTCTTCAAAAGATTGCTCGACCCGACGAGACTGTCGGATGACTGGCTCAGAGCCTGAGAGAAGAATGTCCATGGGAGCAACCCCGCGTATGAAAAGAGGGGATACGGAAGCCCATCGGAGCCCACATTCGCAAGCCGGCCGAAAAAGACCGTGAATACGATCATCGTTGCGACCGGCTGCAGGATCGCCCACGCGGCCCCGAGCAGTGTCTGCTTGTAGCGCACCTTGACGTCGCGCCAGATGAGAAAATAAAGAAGCTCGCGGTACTCCCAGAATTCTTTCAGTCTCAACGAAATCCAGCCTCGGCTCGGCCGGATGACGAGAGGAGCGACTGCCGGAGAGAGACCCGTTTTCAACGCCGGCGAGCTCATTCGGACTCCTCGAATATTCCCTGAAGCTTCAAATTCGTCTCCCGACGGCGTACAGCATCGGACCCGCCTTGATCCAACGCGCGTAGGTCGCTCCGGCTTCCTGCATGGCGTGCCAGAGGGCCTCCTTGATCTTCCCGCGCCAGAACTCGCCCGCGATGAAACGAAAAGAGCTGGGGGGCAGCTGGTAGCTGCCCATGGCTTCCACGGCGAACCCGGCCTCCGTCAGCAGTTTTTTCAAGGGCTGCTCGGTAAAAAGAAAGATGTGCGAGTGCGGAGAAAGCTCCGGAGTCCAGCGCCGGCCCAGCAGCCGGAATTGTCCCGAGAGCATGTTCGGAGTGATGAGCGCGACTCGCCCACTCGGCTTCAGGTACCGAGCGACTGTGCGAAGGGTTTCCGGCGGGTCGGTCAGGTGCTCGACCACATTGTCCAATACGACGAGATCGAGGGATCGCTCCGGGAGGTCGCCGGGGAATGCCCGATCCTCGAACCGAATTCCCGGGTGCCGCTTCCGCGCGCGAGCCACCCGGGTGCTGGACAGGTCGAATCCTGCGACGGATCGCCATCCGGCGGCCTTCAGCTCCGCGCACAATCCCCCCTCCCCGGATCCGATGTCTGCAACCGCTTCTTTGGGCTGGCCGAGGTCCGGATAACGCTCGACAACCCTCCAGAAACGAGAATCGCGCGTCGCCCGGAGCGGTTCTTCATGAACCTCCTCCTTCTCGGCGAACTGCCCTTTCCCGTAATAGTCCGTATAGAACGCGGCGCTTTCCTCGTCGCCCCCGACGGGAGGAGGATCGATTCGATAGCAGCCGCAGGCGGAGCAACGCACAAGCCCGAACTTTTTGGTCCGGAACTGCGTTCGCAGCTCTCCACGACCGCACCAGCAGCCGAGGGGCGGAGGCAAGCGTTCATTTAGAGCGTTCGAAACAGAAGGAATCGAAGCCTCCTCAAGGCTCGGGAAGGGTCCCCGGCAAAGGTGCGATCCGGCCGGAGGGCAAAGCACGCGCCCCGGGCATCCCGTTCGGTTCCATCGCAGAGACGTAATGGGCGCGAGACTCCGCGAGCCCGCGGGAAAGTGTCCAGCGAGGTTCGAATCCCAGCGCGCGCCTGGAAAGGCCGAGATCCGCGTGGGAGTGCACGACGTCTCCGGGCCGCGGGGGTTCGAATCGGGGTGGAAGTTTCGCCCCGGCGGCCTCCCCGACCCGAGCCGCGAGATCCGCGACGGTCGTGCGGCTTCCCCCGGCGACGTTGTATGCAGCGCCGCAGGCCGCCGACGGCGCCAGCGCCGCCCGCAGATTCGCGGCGACGGCGTCCGCAACATACGTGAAATCGCGACTCTGCGAGCCATCGCCATAGATCAACGGCGCCTGTCCGGACAGGGAAGCCGCGAAGAACCTCGGAATGACCGCCGCGTAAGGTCCATCCGGACTCTGTCGAGGACCGTAAACGTTGAAGTACCGAAGCCCGATCGCTTCCAGTCCGAAACAGCGGAAAAACGTGTCGGCGAGCTCTTCATTCATGCGCTTGGAAAGGGCATAGGGAGAGAGAGGGCGCCCTTCCTCCCCCTCTCGTTTCGGGAGCCGGTCGCTGTCGCCGTAAACGCTCGACGACGATGCGTAAACGACGCGTCGGGCTTTCCCGTCGCGGGCGGCGGTCAATATGTTCGCAGTGCCCGCGACATTGACTTGAATCGTCGTCGCGGGATCCGCGAGCGACCGAGGGACCGACCCGAGGGCGGCCTCATGGAAGACCAGGTCGATCTCCACGCATGCCCGGCGACACGTGGGTAGATCGCGGATGTCTCCCTCGATCATCTCGATGCGATCGGCGCAATGGGCGAGATTCTCCGGACGGCCGGTCGAGTAGTTGTCCAGCGCGCGGACGCGGGCTCCCGATTCGAGAAGAGCATCCACGAGATGAGAGCCGATGAACCCCGCGGCCCCGGTGACGAGTACGCGGGCTTCGCGCAGGTCGGTCCCTCCTCGCCAGGAGGTGGCGCCAACGTGCGTCAATCGGCCCCGCCTCGCTGCCGCATCGGGCAGTTCATGCCTTCACGACGTTCGGATGGGGCTCCCGGTAGACGCCGCGCGTGTCCACGATCAGGGGCGCGTGGCGGGCGACCATTCCGTAATCCACTCCGGAATGATCCGTCACGATGAGAACCGCATCGCATTCCTCGAGGGTCCGCGGCTCCAGTGCCACCGACTGCATCGGAGGAAGGTCAGGCCACGACCGCATCGAAGGCGAACTCGGAACGTGAGGATCGTGGTAGGAGACGACGGCGCCGAGCTGGATCAGAAGGTCGATGATCTCGAATGCGGGACTCTCGCGCGGATCATCAATATTTTTCTTGTAAGCCAGGCCGAGAACGAGGATCCGGCTGTCTCGGACGGCCTTCCGGCGGTCGTTCAACGCGAGCTGGAGCTTCTCGATGACGTAACGCGGCATCTCCTCATTGACCTCTCCGGCAAGCTCGATGAACTTGGGGGTCACGCCGTACTCTCGGGCCTTCCACGCGAGATAGAAGGGATCGAGCGGAATGCAGTGTCCGCCCCACCCGGGCCCCGGGTTGAAACGCATGAACCCGAACGGCTTCGTCGCAGCCGCGTCCAGTACTTCCCACACGTCGATACCCATCCGGTCAAACACGATTTTCAGCTCGTTGACCAATGCGATGTTCACTGCGCGGAAAATGTTCTCCAGGAGCTTCGTCGCCTCTGCCGTGCGCGCATTCGACACACGGACGGTACTGGAGATGACCTGATCGTACAGCGCCTCCGCGAGATCTCCGGAGGTCGGATCGACGCCCCCGACCACCTTCGGAATGGTCGCGGTGCCGTAGTCCGCGTTGCCGGGATCCTCTCGCTCCGGCGAAAACGCCAGAAAGAAGTCCCTTCCGGAAACCAGGCCTTTCTGCTCGAGAATTTCGCGAACGAGCTCGTCCGTCGTTCCCGGATAAGTGGTGGACTCGAGGATGACGAGCTGTCCCGGCCTCAAAGTCTCGGCGACGCGGCGAGCGGTCCCCACCACATAGCTCATGTCGGGCTCGCGCTGGGGGGTCAGGGGTGTGGGAACGCAGATGATCAATACGTCCGGCTCGCTCAGACGTGCGAAGTCGGCGGTTGCTCCGAAAAGCCCCGACGCGTTGCTTCGGACGAGGCGCTCGGGTTTCAAGTGTTTGATGTAGTTGCGGCCCGCGGCGAGCGCTTGGATCTTCGATTGATCGACGTCAAAGCCCGTGACGGAGAATCCGCGCTCGGAAAACGTCAGAGCCAGGGGAAGACCGACGTATCCGAGTCCGATGATGCCGACCAAAGCCTCCCGTCCGTCGATTTTCCGACGCAGCTCCGCCGCGCGATCTGGAATAGGAGTTCGCGAGTCGGGCCCTTCCGCAATCGAGGAGCGCGACGCCGACCTCCCGATCTCCGTTCCCGGTGCGATTCTCTCGACGCTCATGACGGCCCCCGTTCGTTGTCAGTCCAGGCGAGCTCCGCTCCCTTCGGTGTACATACCGAATGCGAATCCGCCCTAAATTTTCCCGCAGACACCGATTCCCCTCAGGAAACGGTGACGTCTTGACGCCCCTGCGAATCCGAACAAGCGGGCCGCACGGGAGCGACCACCGCTCTTTCGAACTCCACCGCGACAGTCTGCCTCAACATGGAGATCGAAACCAGGAGACGCACCCTTCCGGCAGCTCGTTGCAACACCCCGGAATAGCCTCGAAAAGGCCCCTCGGTGATGCGAACCGCATCTCCAGGGGAGAAATCGAAGAATGGGAGCAGATCCGCTCCCGACTCTTCCAGACGGCGCAGTTGAAAAAGCTCGTCTGCCAGCCGGAGAGGCTCGTTGACCTCCAGGACCTTCACGATCAGATTGCTCCGCAGAGCCGAGTGTCGCGCATCGGCGGACCCCCGAAAAAAAACGTAGCCAGGGAAGAGAGGCAGGTAGGACACGAACGTCCTCCCGGCACGCCGCACCCGTTTTTCCCGCTGCGGAAGATAGAACGGGATGTTCAAGGGAAGCAGATGGCGGGCCAGCACCTTCTCCTGCCGGCTTCGCACATGGGCGACCCACCACGGGAACTCGTCGTCCGGCAAGTCGAACAGGTTCAACGGGAAGAGGTCAGTCGAGCGCTTCGAAATGGGCATTCGGTCGCGATCCTCTTGTCCTTTTCGTGCACAAAAGCAGGCCGGACGAAGGTCGGGAAGCATAACATAGGGGCCCGTCTCGCTCGAGGCGGCGGACCCGGGGCCCCGCGCCGTCAAGAAACCGGCTCCAGACTCGCCCGAACGGGCTGAATGGGACCGCCGGCCAGCGGCCGGATCGAAAGGCTCCGCCGGCCAACCAGGCCGGCCAGCGGAAACCGCATGAACTCATCCCCTTTGGGTATCAAGTCGATGCCGGCCCGGCCTCCATCCCAGCCAAAGGTGGCCAGAGCGGGCGAGGCGGCCTGGATCGCGACCTGCAGAATGTGACCCTTCGTCTGAAGTGGATCGAGGCAGAGCAGAAGCGTTCCCCCCGTCGACCAGGAATCGCGCCGCGCGCCTGGCCCTGCGATTTCGAGCTTCTGGCGCGCCACCTCGAATTCGTTGCGATCGGAAAGCGCATCGGCAACCTGGCGCCGCGTCAAAAGGACATCGCAGTCCTCCCGCGCTTCCGGCGAAACGCGACCCAGAGCTTCGCGGGCTTTTTCCGGGCTCCCCTGACGCAGCTTCAACCGGGCGAGACTCACGAAAAACGAGGTCCATTCGAAAGAGTCGGACTCCGCTTGCTGGGCAAACTCCAGGGCGCCGGACTCGTCTCCAGCCAGAAGTCTCGCCCGCGCTCGAACACTCAGAGGAACACCCAGAAGCGCCTCGACCGCCCGGAGGAGCGCCTCTCCCTTGACGTCCGCTTCGCGGCCCGCCAGAAAGAAGCTGGCGATGTCGGCGCGGGGGTCCGACGTCCACGCACCCGAGCGATCGTTTGGCCAGAGCTCCAGGAGGCGAGACACTTCGGCGCGCCCGGCAGGGTCATCGAATTCGCGAATCGGGTGCTGAGTGATCCAGTTCTCGCATTCCGCCCGCTTCCCTTCGACGTCTCCGAGGCGGTCACGCGTCTCGATCTTTCGCAGGTCTTGAGCCCGCTCCCGGCGATCCGCGCGCAGGAGTCGCTCGTACAGGATCGCCATGGAAGGTATATCGCGGGCGGAAGAGAGCGCCTTCGTTGCCGCTCGGAGCGGCCGGGGAAGGTCTGGAAGAAGAGTCAGTGCGCGTTGCGTACCGAGCTTGGCGGCCGCCGTGCCGAATTCGCGGGCGACGCAGTCAGGGTTCAGGAACGCCCGCTGCAGGATCGCTGGCACTTCCCCGCGCTTCGAGGGGTCCAGCTGTGGCCACATGGCGAGATAGGCCGCCGCGCGGCCTTCGGCGATCGCATCCGAGTCGGGGGCCGCTTCGGTCGCGGCGCGAAGCGAAACCGCCCACAAATCAGATCCAGAACCGGAAGTGCGAGGCGCAGTTTCGGCGAGGCGCGCCGCGGTCTGGCCGAGAAGGTACGCGTGAAAAGGCCACCCTGGACGGAGAGCGAGGGCGCTCACCATCAGCTCCTGGGCCTCGAGGAGCTCCGGGCGAGAAGCTGCCGGTACGTCGTCCCGCACGGCGGCATCGACCGCCATGGCGCAGGCGAGGTCGGCGGACGGCTCCAGCCGCATGGCCGCCGTCTCGAACGGGTGCCGTCTGTCTACCGAGAACTGGCGGACGAACCGCTCGGCAGTCGCCCGCGAACGCAGGTCTCGGTAGTAATGCGCGAGGGAGACGGCGGTCAGGAAGAGGCATGCGACGGCAAGGATCCGACGCTCCGCTCTGCCTGGCCCGGGGTCTCCGGATCTCCCCCGGGACGTCACGGGAAGAACTGCTCGCGCTCCTCCGCCCTCCGGCGAAGGTCGGAGCCCGGACTATTCCAGGGGAGAGGTTTTGACTCGAGAACTGCCCGCGGGTTCGATTCGAAAATTCCAAGCTCGGCGGCCTTTCCGTACTCTCGCGCGACGAAAGCGCGGGCCGCGGCGAGGCGCGGCGGCCGGAGATCGAGGGAGTGCGCGTCGGAGGCGATCAGATGGACCAGGCCCAGGCGCAGGAACTCCTCGCTCGCCGCGAGTGCTGCGCCACCGAAATCGCCGAGCAGGCTCCCCGCAGTCAGTTGCGACACGGCACCGCGCTCGACGAGAACTTCCAGCCGTCGGGGATCTTCCATAAAGAGGCGGTTGCGTTCCGGATGTGCCACGACGGGCGTGACACCAAGAACCAGCAGCTCGTGAAAGATGCTTCCAGTCCCGGGGAGGACCTCGCTCGAGGGAAACTCGACCAGCAGATACCGTCCCCAGTTCAGCGGAGTGAGGGGCCCCCGCCGTCCCAGCTCGACCAGTTCCACCGCGTCGGAAGAGAGAAAGTATTCGCAGCCGGCGAGGACCGACGGAGTGCCGCCCAACATGGAGTTCAGCCGGAATACGAGAGCGTCGCGCACCTGAGGGTCCGGGTTGGCCCACCGGCCCCTCAAGACGTGAGGAGTGGCGACGATTGCCCGTGTCCCTTCGGAGGCCGCAAAGCGACACAACTCCACCGCCTCCGCCCAGTCTTCCGGCCCGTCGTCGATCCCCGGAAGGCAGTGAAAATGCAGATCGATCATGGAACGGGAATCGGAAGGTCGTACTTCGGCTCGGAGACGCGCTACTTCTGGACCGACTCGGGTCTCAGCCGCGTGGCCGCGAGCGCGGCGCTCCCCACCTTCTCCGGCCTCACCGGATCGCCTGCATAGTACCCATCGTCATAATTGTAGTTTTTGCCATAAGCATGGGATTCTTCGGTGACGTTGTTGAGAAGAGCGCCTAGAATGCGAACTCCGCTTCGGCGCAGCTTGGCGCACGCTCTGGCGACGTCTTCCCGCGGCGTTTCGCCGCCACGAATACAGACGACCGCTCCATCGGTCTTGTGCCCGACCACCAGCGAGTCCGCAACCGGAAGGACCGGAGGTCCGTCGAGAATCAAATAGTCATAGTTAAACCCTGCCAGGTCGAGAAACGCACCCATCCCTTCGGATGAGAGAAGTCCCGACGGATTGGGAGTATTCGGTCCGGCCGTGACGAGAAACAGGTCGGGAATATCCGTCGGAATGATGGCGCGCTCAGGGCTCAGGCTCTCAGCGAGGATTGACACTAGCCCGATGCGGTTGGACACATGAAATATCTCGTGGAGTCGAGGCCGGTGCAGGTCGGCATCGACGAGCAGTACGCGCTTGCCGAGCTGGGCGAGGACGACGGCAAGGTTTACAGCGGTAACCGTTTTTCCTTCACGTGAAAACGCGGAGGTGATGAGTATGGACTTCAGACCGCCCGCACGTGACATCAAAAGTGAGGTCCGGAAGGCGCGATACCGCTCCGCAATCAGCGATCGGGGCTGGCGATGGGGCAAGAGCTCGACGAGGACGTCCTCGGCGGCAGGCTCCAGTTTTTTACCGCGGGAGAGGCCCCGTTTGTACGAATACCCGAGCGCCCGAGCTTCGCTGCCTCCAACCGACGGAATCACACCGAGAGCCGGAACCTGCAAATAACGTTCGACGTCGTCCGCTGTACGCAAACTGCGGTCGAGAAAGGACAGCAGGAAGGAGAGGCCGATCCCCGAAAATACGCCCGCAAGCAGACCGATCAGACCGTTCTTCACATAAGACGGCGAAAAGCGAGAGACCGGCGGAAGCGCACGGTCCACGAGACGGATGTTGGAAACGGCGTCGCCGCGCAAGCCCGACATCACATCCGTCTCGCCCTTCCGTTTGAGCAGGTTATCGAGCAAGGCCTTCTTGGTCTCGATTTCCACCCGCAAGTTGTTGTATTCCACAGCATTGCTGTTGACGTTCATGGCCTCGGACTTTTGAGCACCGAGGACGCCCTTCATGCTCGCCTCACGACGCATGGCAGTCTGATAGTCGCTTCGGGCGGTTTCGCGCGCCTGATTGACGGTTTCCCGAATCATCGCATCGAGATGCTGGCGACCTTTGTCGATCTGAATCTTCAACTGCTGCATCGCCGGCCATTCCGGCTTGTAGAGGTTGAGCTTCTCAGCGTACTCGCGTTCAAGCCGGGCCTGCTCGTTGCGCAGCTGACCGATCGAAGACGAGGAGATCATGTCCACCACGGCCTCAGGCGGAGCGTTGCGGATCTCGTTGTAGCGGGCTTCTTTGGCGACCCGTTCCGCCACGGCGGTAGCGAAATCGGTGTTCAATGTCTGCAGGTTCTGCATCGTACTGTTCGCGTTTGGCTCAGAGGCGACGATGTCTTTCTGCCGTCCGTACGCGAGCAGCTGCTTTTCGCGTCCATCCAGATCCGCCCTCAGCTGCTGGATTTGAGCGCTCAAGAACTGCGACGTCTCGTCCACCGATCGAAACCGTGCCTCGACGTTCCAATCGATATAGGAGTCGGCAAGGGCGTTGGCGATGTTCGCTGCGAGAACAGGAGTATCCGCAATACAGGTGATTTCGACCAGGTTCGTTCCTCGAACCTGAGAAGCGTCCGTCATCCCCTGGACTTTCAGCGCCTTTGACGTGACCGCTGCGTTCGCCGTGACCGCGGTGTCTCCCGGCTTTCGAAAAAAGCCGCTCTTTTTCTCTCCTGCGTCAGGGACCGCAACGAGATTCAGGCGTCGAACCACGCGCTCGGCGATCTGGCGACTGCGCATCAGGCGCATCTGGGTCGGCAGGTATTCAGGATCGTAGCCGCTCGCGCTCTGGTCCATCGACTTGATGTCGATCGGGCTGCCTCGATCTTTTTCGACGGACAGGATCGCGGACGCCTTGTACGATGGCTTTGCGAGGATGGAAGCGACCGCAGCTCCCAGAAGACCAATTGCGATGCAAAGCGCAATCAGTCGACGGCGTTTGACGACGATCGCCCAATAGGTGGCGAACTGAAATTCAGCCGGCGCGTCTTCCGCCGGCAGCGTATCGTCGGGCGGCTCCCACTGGCTGGACATCAGAAGAAAGACTCCTTCACGATCAGGACGTCGTCGGCACGAAGGACCGGATCCGGGTCTTTGCCGGCAACGATACGTCGGTAATTCACCATGATCTCGGTGTCCTTGCCGTTTTCGGGCCGTTTGATGCGGATCGAGTTGGAAGCGCGATCCGTCAGGCCGCCGGCCTTCGCGATGACCGAGAGCAGCGAAATGCGATCGTCGCTATCGAACTCGAGCGCGCCAGGCGTCTTGACCTCTCCGAGGCAGAAGACCCTCACCGTGTGTCGAGCGGGTATGTTGACCGTGTCGCCCGGCAGCAGCAGGATGTTCCACTGGGCCGTGTTGTTTCTCAGAAGGTCGTCGGTCTTGATTTCGAGAGTGTCGGAAAGGCCGTTGGGAGACCGGCGCAGGACGTAAATCTTCTTTCCGGCGGTCTCGGTCAATCCGCCCGCGGCTGAAATCGCTTGCAGGATGTACCACCGTCCGGAGATGTTCAACGACCCGGGCTTATGGACCGCTCCGACGATCGACACGGGTTTGCTTGCGAACTCCTTGACCGTGACCGAGACGTCCGCCCGGTTGACGTACTTCGCCATGAGAAGAGATTGCACCTTGTCGCGGACGTCGGTCGCGGTGAGACCCGAGACGGGGATCTGACCGATCAGCGGAAGCTCCAGAAAGCCGCCGTCGGAAACGCGTCTCTCGACGTTCAATTCAGGGACTTCGAGAACGCGGATTTCCAGGAGGTCCTTCGGACCGACGGAGTACTCGGAAATTCCCGGAGCAGCCGCTGCGGCCGGTGCCGCCGGTGCGGCCGGCGGGATCGTTCCCGGAGTGGCGGGGGCCTGCGCCATGGCCCCGCCGCAGAGCCCCAGAGCGAGTCCTCCCGACACGCAGAAACGGAGCCAGGATCTCATCGAGTGAGTTTCCCGTCGAACGACAAAGACGTCGTGAATCGGTCGACCTTTCGGGTCAAACCAGGCACGACGGAGTCGTAGGCTTGCCTCGTCGCCAGCGCTGTCAGAACGACTTTCCGGTACAAAAGCGCGGAGAAGCCACCCGAATAGTTCGAAACCTTGTCGTTTCGCAGAACCGGTGTGTTCTCCGCATTGAGAACGGGAGCCGGAAACTTGTTGTTGCCGTATTCCGCCCGGGCCTGCAGGAGCACGCGGGGATGAACCTCCAAGTTGATTCCGCCCCCGTTGCGGCTCTCGACGAAAAAGACGTTCGCGAAGCCGCCTTCTGTGGCGAGAGGAGTGCCGAAGTAAACGCCACGATGTCCAAACGTCTGTAACTCCAGCTTGCGGGTCAAAAAATAAGACGCGAAGTACGAATAGGTGCTCGTCGTGTAATCCGGAAAGGTCGAGCCTCCCAGGGGACGCCCTTCCCGGCGTCCCCCATTCACCGAAACGAAGAACCGGGGACGGCTGTAATGGATTCCAGCGAGATACGCGACGCTCTGATTGTTCCGCTTCTCTGGCGTCAACACGAAAAGTGCCCTTGTTCCTTCGGTCCCGAGGGTCACGTCCCAGTCTGCTGAGACCCGGTAGCGAAGGCCTACGCGGGCGACCTCGTCGTCCCGGTCGAGCTGTTTGACGTCTCCGATCACGGCAAGGTTCACCCCCGCCAGCCCGAGCCGCGCCCGGCGAATCTCCGCTCCACCGAACGCCGACAGCCTGCGGGTGAGCTCCAGTTCGGCATTCGCGGAGGCATCGTTCGCCACTTCGATGACGCGCGTTTCGGTCTCCGAACTCAATGGCGTCGAAGTCTTGGACGTGTAGCCACCCACCTGGAGCGAAACGCGGTTGAAAAATCCGTACAGCGATGCCCGGTAGAACCCGCCCGTCGTGCGACGCGACACGAGCTTTTGATACCAGGTGTACTCCGGAAGCGCATCCCCGGTCGCGAACATCTTGGCCCCAATGGGCGCCACGAACCGTGCTCCCGCCGCAACCGTCGCGGTCCAGTCGGCGGTCTTTGTCTCCTGACAGCCGATCGCCTCTCGACAATCCGAGGGGGTGCCGAACACGTTGCTGTCGTAGCCGGCATTGCTGAGGACAAGCCTCGGCAGGATGTGAATGGGACCGAGGCGATACCGGGCCGATTCCACCTCCTGCTTGATCGACTCCTGGACAGGGATGGTTCTTTCCCGCGGAACCTGGTCGGTCGCGAGTTGCGCGAGCGCCACCTGGCGGGTGGACAGGATGAGGACGATCCGCAGCGTAACTCTCGCCAGGCGCGGAAGCCCACGAGAATCCTGGAGAGACGAAGAGCGGGCAAACATTGCGCGGGGCTGGTCTGCAAATAGAGCGCCACGCGCGCCCGAGCGGCCGGCGACGTCTCCGAGCCGGTTCCGTCGCCTAACTGTTAATTCCACAAGCGGTTTCGTGCAGGCCGCTCGGTCCGCTATTCTCATGAAATGAAATCGCCGTTTCGGCTTCGAAATTTCCTGAGGCAAGCCTTCGCGCCTGATGGAGCGATCCGGGCCGATTCGATTGCTTTCGCGTTTCTGCTCATTATTGGCGCAACTGTTCCGCTACTCTACGAAATCGGACCGGCGGGAACCCGCCAGGCCATGGGCGGAGGGGCGGCGATGCCTCGGGGAGACGTGCTCCTGGAAGTGTTCGCTTTCATGGTCCTCGCCGTCACCTTTCTCTCCCAGCCCCGAGTGCGATCCTGGCATCCCCTCCGGGTTCCCCTGGGCGCCGCGGGTGCTCTGGCGCTGCTGGGCTTCCTCCAGCTTCTGCCACTTCCCGTGTGGCTCCTGAGCCGCGTGGCACCCGTGAACCTTGGAATTTACCACGACTCCGCGCGGATCCTGGGGCTTTTCGGAAGCGCCTCCCCACCCTTGCCGAAGATCTCCATCGCCCC
>DASQJK010000057.1:0-2443 GCA_035631095.1 Thermoanaerobaculia bacterium | reverse complement strand
TCCCTTCCGTTGACCGCGAGGAGGTCGGCGCAGGCCGGGTAGCCGAGCATCCGGGCGAAGGACTCGTTGCATTCGAGGAACGTGCAGTCGAGCGTGCACGTGTAGATCCCGGCGAGGCTCGTCTCGAAGAAGAGGCGGCTGCGCGCTTCCGCGGTCTTCAGCGCGGAGAGCGCCTCGCGATGCCGTGGGTCGGGATCGGGCGTTTCGCGCATGGTCATTCCCGGGCGGCCGGTTCCCCTTCCGCCGCGGCGCCCCGATGATAATCGAACCGGCGGGCGTCGATCCGCTCCTTCATCCGGGCCGCCTCGCCGTCGCGAGGCGCGTCAGACGCGCCGGAGGGCCCGGTCGAGGCCGTACCGGCCGCTCCCGCGGGTGGCGACGAAGAGGAAGACGAAGCAGAAGGCGACCGCGAGCTCTCCCTTGTTGACGATCGGCCAGAACGAACGCGGAGCGTGCTGGGTGAAGTAGGCGGCGGCCATCTCGCCCGACGCGACGAAGGCGGCCCACCGGGTCACGAGACCGATCGCGACGAGCGGACCGGCGACGATTTCGATCACCGCGGCGACGAAGAGGAGAGAGTTCCTCGGAACGACGTGACCTCCGAGAACGCCGAAGAGCTTCTGGGCCCCGTGGCAGGCATAGAGAGCCGCGACGACGACGCGCATCGCCGCATAGGCCGCGTCGGAAAACCGTCCGGGGGCTTCGTTCACGGGAGCTCCTTTCTTCGCGCTAGGTGTCGTTTCTCAAGACGTTGTTCTCACTGGGCGAGAGGCGTGAGACCGGGGGCTGCTGGTTAAGGCTGGCATGGGGGCGCTGCTGATTGTAGTAGCGCACGAAGGTTTCGAGTCGTTTCGTGCGTTGGTAGGAGGTTCGATAAGGTCGTTTGTAGGCCCAGTCGCGCAGAAGAGTCTGGATGAAGCGTTCGGCCTTTCCGTTGGTGCAAGGGCGATAGGGCCGGGTGAGGCGATGGCGCATCTGGCGCTCTGAACAGATAGCAGCGAAGTCTTTGGATCGGTAGTTTCCTCCGTTGTCGGTGAGGATTGTTTCGATCTGAACACCTCGCAGGGCGAACCACTCCGCCGCGCGACTGAGGAAGGCAGCGGTTGTGGGAGCCCGCTCGTTGGGAAGGACCTCGACGTAGCTCACCCGAGAGTAATCGTCGATGGCGACGTGGACGAACTCCCAGCCGATGCCCCGCACCCGGGATCGCCGATCGCCGGTGATGCGATGGCCGATCCTGCCGATTCGGCCGAGTTTCTTCGTGTCCAGGTGCAACATCTCTCCGGGTCGTTTCTTCTCGTATCGACGAACAGGTTCAGCAGGCTCGACATTTTTCAGTCGCGACATCCCCGTGCGCTGAAGATGCCGGGCTACGGTCGCCTTGCTCAGACCGACTACTCGCGCAATCTCCAGAGCGGTCAGCCGGCGCTGCCGTAAGGCCCGGACCCTCTCGAGCACCCTCTCGGGCGTCCTGCCCGGACTCCGATTCGGCCGCGAGCTCCGATCGCAAAGCTCTTCATCTCCCTCTCGATAGCGTCGTATCCACTCCGTTGCCCGCCGCCGGCTCATACCCCCCTGCTCTGCGGCCTCACCCACGGGCATCCTCTCGACGACGACGCGATGAATCAGAAGAAGTCGACTTGCCGGGCAACTTCGGGCATTCTTGTGAATGTCCATCCGGTGTCCTCCTCGTTCGGGCTAATGGCTTTGACACCACCAGCCTCTCCGAGTCAGGCCCGGATGGGCAACCCCTCACCTGAGAACAACGTCCTGAGACTTCACAGTTAGCGGCGGTCGGGACGAGCGGTCGCGGTTTCCCGACCGATCGTTTTCGCTTCCGCGCCGGGCGGCGGGATCCGCAACAGCGTCGGGGCGCCCTCCCCCGGCTCGATCTCGAGCGCCTCGTCGGTCCCCTGGTCGTTCTGGAGCAGGCGAATCGCCTTCGGACGCAAGACGGAATGGGAGACGTGATCCTCCGCGGATCGGCCGACCGCGATCGTGATTCGTTCGCGGCCCGCGTCCTTGAAGTCCCCGCTGACTCCGATCAGGGGGAGACTCTGGCTCTCCTCCTGAGCCCCGAAGTCCGTTCCGAAGATCTCCATTTGCACCGTTTCGCCGGCATGCCGTCGGGTGAAGGCGTCCAGGAAGCCGCTCCAGTCTTCTCGGGGAATCTCTCGGGTCGTCGCCATTGCCGCCACCTCGAAAATGTTCAGGGCGTGCAATGCGGCTGCCAACAAGCCCGGATCGCGCTCGATTAACTGTTTACAGGAGAAGTCTTTGGGTTGGATTTCGAGCGAACGGATGGTGGTATCACTATTTCATGGCAGGAGTATTGCTACCGGATTTTCCCAGAAAGGGGAGGGTCACAATGAAATGCCAGGCTTCGTTCTCGGATCCGGGTTTTCGGCGCCACCGGGAGAAGTCCTCGGGTCTGTTCTTTCTC
>DASQJK010000056.1:0-9542 GCA_035631095.1 Thermoanaerobaculia bacterium | reverse complement strand
TTCGAAGTCCGGCCGGTGATCGTGCCGGTCGTGGCGTAAACGTCGGCTGCGCGAAGGGAGGCAATGCGGCCTGCGGCCGCCGGCGCCCGGCTCGCGCGGATGCGCGCTCGACCGTGCGCCGAATCCCTCCCTTCGCTCCGCCGACCGCCGCGTGAGGCTCCTCCCTCGCACGTCGCCTCCGCTGCGCTTACGCTCCGCTGCGGCGACCGCCGCGTGAGGCTCCTCCCTCCTTCGTCGGGAGACTCCTCACGCGGCGAGCTATTGAGAGAGTGAGGCTGAAAAGCCTTCTCCTCTCCCCCGCGCGCGGGGGAGAGGTGGGGTGAGGGGGCTTGGCCTACGTCGGATGTGAGCCTCTTCCATGATGTCGTCCTGAAGAGCGGAGCGAGGAAGGAACTGCCCTTTTACTCGAAGCGGAACCCACAATCCGGATCGCTTCTTGCAGCCAGGTGCCTCGTGAACGTTCTTCTCTTCCTTCTCTCTCTCTACCTCGCGCCCGCCGCGGCACCCGCTCGCGCCAACGCGGTCGGCGTCGAAATCGACCCTTCGCCCGGTGACTCGGTCGCCGTCGCCTTCACCGGACCCGCTCCGAACGTCCCCGTCGGAGATTTCCGCGGCAAGGTGTCCGCCTACGGATCGCCGGTCGAGCTTCCCGTCTCCGGCCGCGCTTCGCGCGCGGGCGCCGGTCTGCGGATCACGACGAGGCTGCGCTATGCAGATCTGCCCGAGGACTGGGGCGCCCGCGTGCGTCCCGACGGGCTCGACTTTCGCCTTCGCGGTGCCGTCGGCAGTACACCTCTCGACTGGGCGGGCCGGCTCCCGTGGAGTGCCGTCGGAGTCGCCGCGGAGGACGAGACCGCATCCCGTTTCCTCTCCTTGAAGGAAATCGAGATGACCTCGCTCACACCGGCGTCCAGCCGCGGGGTGGCGCGGCTCGAAGTCGTGAACCCGTTCGCGTTTCCCCTGCGGATCGCGAGCTCTCAGTACCGTGTCGAGGCGTCCGGGCACCCGATAGGCGACGGGTCCACGCGCGGGCTTCTCCTCCGGGCGCGCCGGTCGAGCACCCTCGATTTTCCGATCCGGGTCGACCACTCGCAGCTGATCGCGGCGGCGGGAAGCGCGTTCCTCATGTCCGGCGAGATCGACGCCCGGCTCGTGGGATCGCTGACGCTCCGCCTTCCGGCCGGCGACTTCCGCGTGCCCCTCGACCTCTCGGGGCGCATCTCGACCGGCGGTCTGATCGGGAGACTCCCTGCTCCTGTAGGATCGCCGGCATGGGTGGAAGCGCGATCCGGCGGCTCCAGGACGGTCCCGTCGCCCGGGTGGTTCTCGCCCGTCCGGAAGTCCGGAACGCCTTCGACGACGCCCTGATCGCGGAGCTCACCCAGACCTTCCTCGAGTTCGCCGACGACCGCACCACGCGCGTCGTCGTCCTCTCCGGGGAAGGCCCGACCTTCTGCGCCGGCGCGGACATTTCATGGATGCGGAAGGCGGGCTCTTACTCGCAGTCCGAGAACGAAGAGGACGCCGGCCGGATGGCTCGCATGCTCCGCTCGATCGACGACTGCCCCCTGCCGGTCATCGCGCTCGCGCACGGCGCGGCGATCGGCGGCGGCGTCGGGCTGGTCGCCGCCGCGGACATCGCGATCGCGGAGGAGGGAACGGTGTTCTCCCTCGCGGAAGTGAAACTCGGGATTCTTCCGTCGGTCATCTCGCCGTTCGTGCTGCGCGCGATCGGGCCGAGGCAGGCTCGGGACCTCTTCCTGACCGGGGACCGCTTCGACGCCAGGGAGGCGCATCGGATCGGACTCGTGCACTCCGTCGCGGGACCCGGAGAGCTCGAGGCCACCGCGAAAAAGAAGATCGACTCGCTGCTGTCGTCGGGGCCGGAAGCGATCGGCGCCGCGAAGCGGCTCATCGGCCAGGTGACGGGCCTGTCGCCGGAAGCGGCGGCGCCGCTGACGGTGCGGACGATCGCGGAACGCCGGGCGTCGGAGGAGGCGCGGGAAGGGCTGGGCGCTTTTCTGGAAAAGAGAAAGCCGAAGTGGAGCGCGTGAGGACCGGCTGTCGGCTCTCAGCCGTCACCTGTCAGCAGCCGATCGAGACGGAAGACTACGACGCCGGTGTTTCGGGCACCCGCGGGGTCGCCGGAGCGGCCGGCGGGGCAGCAGGGGGAGCGACCGGAGTGCGCTTCGCCGCTTCGTCCTCCATTTCCTTCTTGCAGAAGTAACACTTGATCTTCTGGCCGGGCGCCGTATCCGGCCGCCACGCGAAAAAAACCTTTCCGCAATTGGGACAGACGAAGCGCCGCTGCTCGCCCTTCATGCCGCCTTCGATCGACAACGGTGCCTCCTTGTTGCGCGCGCACGAGGATAGAGCAATGTCGCCGGAATTAGAATCGCGCGCCGGATGGACGCCGCCCGCGCGATGAACGGAATCCCGAAGCGCCTGCTGATCGCCAACCGGGGCGAGATCGCCGTACGGATCGCGAGAACGGCGCGCGAGATGGGAATCGAGCCGGTCGGCGTCTTCGCCGCGGCCGACGCGGGGGCGTTCCACACCACGAAGATGGCCCGGTCGATCGCCCTGGGCGCCGGACCGGCATCCGACACCTACCTGTCGGTCTCGCGGCTCATTCGCGCCGCGGAGGAGTCCGGCGCGGACGCTGTGCACCCGGGATACGGGTTTCTCTCCGAGAATCCGGAGTTCGCCCGCGCCGTCGCCCAGGCAGGCCTCCTCTGGGTGGGACCGACCGCGGAGTCGATCGAAAAGATGGGCGACAAGATCGAAGCGCGCAAGCGCATGCGAGAGGCGGGAGTGCCCGTCGTTCCGGGCTCGGACGCGGGCGCGGCGGACGCGGACCTGTTCGCGCGAGGGGTCGCGCTGGGCTTTCCCCTTCTCGTCAAGGCGGCCGCCGGAGGGGGAGGGAAGGGCATGGCGCGCGTCGATTCGGCCGAGGGGCTCGCCGAGGCTCTCGAGCAGACCTCGCGCGTGGCGGAGTCGGCGTTCGGCGACGGCCGCGTGTATCTCGAGAAGCTCTTCGAGCGCCCGCGGCACGTCGAGTTCCAGGTGTTCGGCGACCGGTTCGGCAGCGTCGTTCACCTCTTCGAGCGGGAGTGCAGCGTCCAGCGCCGCCACCAGAAAGTCATCGAGGAAACGCCGAGCGCCGCGCTCGACCCGCGGCTCCGGGAGGCGATGGGGCGCGCGGCCGTCGAGGCGGCGAAGGCCGTCGAGTACGAGGGCGCCGGTACCATCGAGTTTCTCCTCGACGAAAGAAAGAACTTCTACTTCCTGGAGATGAACACCCGGCTCCAGGTCGAGCACCCGATCACGGAAGAGACGCTCGGCATCGACCTCGTCCGCACGCAGATCGAAGTCGCCTCCGGCTCGCCGCTGCCCCCGGCGTGGCGCGGCGGCAAGCTCGTCCCCCAGGGGCATGCGATCGAGCTGCGGCTGTACGCGGAGGACCCCCGCGAGTTCCTTCCGCGGTCCGGAACGATCCGGGTCTGGGAGGAGCCGGGCGGGCCGGGCGTCCGCGTCGACGGCGGCGTGGACGAAGGAAGCCGCGTCGGGCTCGAGTATGACCCGCTGCTCGCGAAGCTCGTCGTCTCCGCCCCCGATCGCGACGCGGCGATCGAGCGGGCGCGGCGCGCGGTCTCCGAGTGGATCGTCCTCGGCGTCGAGACGAACGCGGAGCTGCTTCTCGACGTACTCGATTCAGGGGATTTCCGTTCGGGCAGGTACTCCACGGACCTGATCGCCCGGCTGCGCCGGCCCGAGCGCGACGAAGCTCCGCCGGACGCTGCCTGGATCGCCGCGGCGGCGGCCCTCGAACAGGACGCCGCGCCATCCGTACCATCCGGCGGGGCGCGCTCCGCGGCTCCGGGAGCCCCGGCCGATCCGTGGGACGCCCTCAGGGGTTGGAGGCCCGGGGCATGAGGATCTCGCACGGAACGCGCGTCGCGGACGTTCGGAACGCAGCGGGCGAAGCGTCGATCGACGCCCGGCCCGTCGCGGGCGGCCGCGTGGTGCGCGACGCCGCCGGAAACGTCGAAGCGGTCGAGATCTCGGGCGAGCTCGTCCCGGTGCGGACGGCGCGCGATGGAGACGTTGTCTTCGTCTGGTGCGCGGGCCGCGTGTGGGAGCTTCGAAAGGCTCCCGAAGAGGGGCGCTCCCGCGCGAGAGCGGAGGGAGGTCTCACCTCGCCGATGCCGGGCCGCGTGCGAAAAGTCCTCGTTTCGGTAGGCGACCATGTCGAGAAGGGGACGGTCCTGCTGATCCTCGAGGCGATGAAGATGGAACACGCGATCCGAGCGCCCCGCGACGGCCGCGTGGTCCGAATCGCGTTCGGCGAAGGAGACCTGGTCGACGCCGGTGTGGAGCTCGTCGAGATCGGCGAAGAATCCGCGCCCCCGCTAACGGCTGCTATACGCTGATAGGCATGGAGCCATGGGAAGAACACGCCATCCGGCGGCCCCACCTTCCCGAGCGCGTCACCGTCTATGAGGTGGGCCCGCGCGACGGGCTGCAGAACGAAGCGGAGACGCTCTCCGTCGATGCGCGGGTCGCTTTCGTCGACCTCCTGACCGAGTCTGGCCTGAAGGCGATCGAGGTCGGGTCCTTCGTCTCCCCGAAAGCGATCCCGCAGCTCGCCGACACGGAGGAGGTCTACCGGCGGATCCACCGCGCGAGCGGCACGCGTTATCCGGCGCTGGTGCCGAACGTGCGCGGCCTCGAGCGCGCCATCGAATCCGGAGTGCGGGAGATCGCCGTCTTCACCGCGGCATCGGAGAGCTTCAACCGGCACAACATCAACGCGGGAGTCGACGAGTCGATCGAGCGGTTCCGTCCCGTGGTTCAGCGGGCGGCCGAGGAGAAGATCCGCGTGCGCGGGTACGTTTCGACGGCGTTCGGCTGCCCGTATGAGGGTCCCATTTCTCCGGAAGCGGTCCGCGAAGTGATCCACAAGCTTCTCGATCTCTCCGTCGACGAGATCTCGATCGGCGACACGATCGGAGTCGCGACCCCGGCCGGCGTCTACGAAGTGATCGAGACGCTTTACGACTCCGGCGTCTCGCGCGGCGTGCTCGCCCTCCACTTCCACGACACGCGCGGCACCGCGCTCGCGAACGTCTATGCGGGCCTCGAGTGCGGCGTCGAAACGTATGACGCCTCGGCGGGCGGGCTCGGCGGCTGTCCCTACGCGCCCGGAGCCGCGGGCAACCTCGCGACCGAGGACCTCCTCTACATGCTCGACGGCCTCGGCATCGAGACGGGGGTGGCGCTCACGGGAGTGGTGGCGGCGTCGAGGGCGCTGGCGGGGTCCCTCGGGAGGCGTCCGCCGGGGAGGTACCTGTCGGCGGTGTGGGGAGAGGGCGCTTGAAGGGCGCTACCGTTCTTTCCATTGACAGAGTCTCAAACGCCGTGTAACTTTTTGAACGACCGTCTCTTATCCCAATGGCAAAGAAGATTCTGCTGGCCGACGACAGCCTGACGATCCAGAAGGTCGTCGAGCTCACCTTTTCAGACAGCGACTACGAGCTCTTCGCGGTTTCCAACGGCCAGAAGGCCCTCGACCGTATCCGGGAGTTCCGTCCCGACCTGATCCTCGCCGACGCGGTGATGCCGGAGAAGAACGGCTATGAAGTCTGCGAGGCCATCAAGTCGGATCCGGCGACCGCGAAGATCCCGGTGATCCTCCTCTCCGGCACGTTCGAGCCCTTCGACCGGGAGCGGGCGGAGCGCATCGGCGCCGACGCGATCGTTTCGAAGCCGTTCGATTCGCAGCAGCTGCTCGCCCAGGTGGACGCGCTGCTCGATCGCATGCCCGCCTCCCCCTCCTATTCGGCCGCCGCCGCGGAGCCCTTTCCCGTTCCGCAGACGACCGCCGACGTGGCGCGGCCCGTGGAGCACGAGCCGCCTCCCATCGCGCGCGAAGAAGGCGAAGAGGCGCCGTTCGACACGGGCTTCTCCGCGGAAGACTTCACCGCTTCGATCCGCATGCCGCCCCACCGCGCGACCGTCGACCCCTTCGAGGAGGAGTACGGCGCCCGGGGTGACGTCGACTCCGCGATCGAGGCCTTCGAGAAGTCTCAGAACGCCCAGGCGGTTTCCGAGCCTGAGCGTGTCGAGCCGGTCGAGCCGGAAGAGCCTGAAGAGCCGGCCCGAACCGAAGGCCCGGCGATGGGGGAGCAGTTCGAAACGGCCGCGGCCGCCCCCGCGCCCGCGGAAGCAAAGGCACCGGAGCCGGAGCCTTCCGCCGAACCGCTCGCCTCCTGGCTGCGCGACGAGCCCGAACGCGCGCCATCCCCGGCGTCCTTTTTTCCCGAGCTCTCCGAAAGGACCGCGCCGCTGTCCATCCCCGTCGAGCCGTTCGACTCCGGCATGGCCGCGCCGCCGCTCCACACTTTTCAAGGGGTTCCGTCCGATCAGATGCCCACACTCGAGCTTCCCCAGTTGAGGATGGACCGCCGGGGAGCGCTCGAGACCGCTCCCTCCGCTTCCGAGATTGCCGAGCGCGGAGAAGCCGCGGGGCAGCGGGGAGCCGTGGAGATCTCCGAGCACGAAGCCCGCGACCTCTTCGAAGTTGGTTCTCCCCGTCCGCAGGCGTTCGAGCCGGAGCGCGATTTCCGGTCCGAGCCCCTCCCGGAAGCCGAGCCGGAGTCGGAGCCCGAGCGCGAGCCGGTGCGGGAGCCGGAAGCCGCCTTCGTCCCTGCCCGCGCGGCCGCGCCGATGGCCGCGCCGTCCGGAGAGATCGAGATGCTCGCGCAGAGGTCGTCGATCCCGGAGCTCACGCAGATGCTCTCCTCCGTGCGCAGCATCGATATGACGGACGAGCAGATCGAGCGGCTCGCCACGCGGGTCGTCGAGAAGCTCTCCGACCGCATCGTTCGGGAGATCGCATGGGAGGTGATCCCCGACATGGCGGAGATCGTCATCAAGCAGCGGATCAAGGAGCTCGAGAGCGGCATCGAGTAGCCGTCGAGGGGCCTCGACCCCTCCGGTCGCGCGAAGCTCAGTCGCGCGGGACCGTGTCCGTCAGGAACAAGAGAATCAGGTCGGACCGGCGCTGCACCCTGTGCTTGTCGAGCAGGTTCGAGACGTGGAACTTGACGCCCCGCTCCGAGATACCGAGCTTCTTCGCGATCTCTTTGTTCGAAAGGTTCTCGATGAGGCAGTCGAGAACTTCCTGTTCGCGGCGGGTGAGGTTCCCCCGCACCCGTCGCGCTCGCAGGCGGCCGTCCGCGGCAACGGCTTCCTCGAGAAAGCGCGTCAGTAATGTCCGTGAGATCCAGAACCCGCCGGCGATGAGCGCTTCGACGGCGCGGCCGAGTTGCGAAGGAGCGTCCGCGTACGTCACGAACCCGTGTACGCGAAGCTGCATGAGCGGGAAAGCCTCGGCTTCGCCGAGCTTCTCGCCGACGACGCAGATCGGCGCGGAGGGGAAACGGGCGAGGATCTTCTCCACCACCGAAGCGGTCACGCCGCGCCGCGGGTGGCCGTCGACGACGTAGGCGGCGGCCTCGGGGATCTCCGGTATCGCGGGCGCTTCTCGCCCCTCTCCGGAGACACGTACTTCTCCGACCGAGAACCCCGATTTCCCGAGCAGATCGCTCACGATGCGGAACATCAGCGGGTGAAATGAGAAAACCGAGATGAGACGCCGGTCCGAGCGAGGTTTCACGGGATAGGCAAACTGTACTCCGGTCAGACAGGAGAAGGGAGTCTTTTCGTGGACTACTGCTCCTGCGAACAGGATGGAACAGGTCTGCGCCTGCTCTTCTTTTCCACGACCAGGCCAGTGGTTTCGCCGCTCGTCGAGCCATAGCCTTTTTCTGTCGGCGAAACCTGGAGATCACATGTCCCACCGGCGATCGGATCGCGATGGCGGCTCCGGCGAAAGCGGTTTCGGGATGATCGAGCTCCTGATCGCTCTCGTGCTCTTCGGCTTCCTCTACGCTCTCGCCGCGCCGGTCGCGGGCAAGATGATCCGGCGCGCTCGGGTTTTCGGCGGCCTCGCATCGATCCGTCAGGTTTTCGCCGTGGCGCGCCTCCAGGCGATCCGCCGGGGAGCCAACGTCGTCGTGGTCGCCTCGCGAACGCCGGAAGGCCACATCCGTCTGCGCACGTTCCAGGACCGCGCCAGCGACACCGCGGCGCTGCTTCCCGCGGACGAGCAGGCGGCGGCGGGCAACTGCGTGCAGGACACCGGGACCTTCGCGACGTCGCCCGCCTCCGACGAGCCGACGCTCGGCGACGTGACGATCCAGGAGGCGCTGCGGCTCTGGAAGCACGGCGGCGCCGCCGATGATCTCGGTGAGGGGATGTCTTTCGACGGATACCTCGGCGACGCGACGCTGGTCGACCGCGTCGTCTTTCTTCCGACGGGAGGCATCCTGCCGCCGCAGGACCCTTCCACCTCGGTATTGCCGACCCCCTCCGGCGGCCGCGGCCTCTATTTCGCGGACTGGAACGGGCAGAACTTCCTTCGCGTCACCGTCGATTCAGACCTGACCGGACGAATCCGATCGGACAAGTACGAGGACGGGCAGGGATACGTCGTCAGCGGGTGGACCTGGCAATGAGGGAGCGCGCCGGGAGGTCGGAGCGGGGCCTGACACTCATCGAAGTCGCGATCGCGATGACCCTGCTTGCGTTCGGCCTTCTCGCCATCGCTCCTCTCTTCGCGTCTTCGGTGAAGACGAACGCTTCTTCGAACCAGCTCGGAAACGCGAACGGGCTCGCGGGCGAAAAGCTCGAGGAGCTGATCGGCTATCCCGCGACAGACCCGCGTCTCGCGGTGGCGGACGGATCGAACGCCGCAGCCGCGCCCGGTGTGACGACGACGGGTTCGGGAAGTGTCGTCTCGACAAACCCGCGCTGCGCCAATGATCTTCCTCTCTGGTACGAGCCCGAGACCGGCGGCGTTTCCTCTTCCGCATCCTCGCCGGGAGCGGGCTGGCGGGTCTTTCCCTACACGCGAACCTATGTCATCGAGCAGTGGGCGCCCGATCTCGCGACGCGCGTGACGGCGCCGGCCACATACGCGGTCAAGCTCGTCACCGTCACCGTCCGGCCGACGGAAGGGCCTTTTCCGGGGCTGCGGACCACCACGCAGTCCGCCTACGTCCGTTTCCGCGATGCCAGCGCCAACTGAACGCCCGGCTTTCCGGGCCGGGAGCGATCGAGGCTTCGCGCTCGTCGAGGCGCTCGTTGCGACCGCTCTCGTCCTGGCGCTCGCGGCGGGCGTGTACGGGCTCCTCGACTCCTCGTCGCGCATCACCAAGCAGCAGACCTCGGTCGCCGAAGCGCAGCAGTCCGTGCGGGCGGGAATCGGGGAGCTCGTCCGGATCGTCCGACAGGCCCGGGCCGGCCAGCTCTTCTACGCCAGCGCGATCCTCCCCGCTGCCAACAACATCGCGGGCGGCCAGTCGGTCGACGACGTCTCCGGCGCACGACATTTCATCCGGCAGGGCACCGACGCTCTCCGCGTTCGCGGCGTGATCTTCGGGGACGAGTACGCGCTGACGAGCGGCGACGTGACG